>JALWPC010000557.1 GCA_026995265.1 Paracoccaceae bacterium | reverse complement strand
CTCCAGCCGTGGCGGTGGAAAAGATAATGGGCAAGGCCAATCAGCGTGCCGTCTTTCTCGGCCACCAGCCCGTGGAACTCGTGCTCGCTGCCCGAAAGCATCCGGTTGAAGGCGATGTCAAACATCTCGGGGGGCAGCTCGGTTTCGTAAAAGTCGAGATAGCCCTTCCACAGGCTGCCCCACGCTGCGCGGTCCCCGGGTTGTAGCGCTCTGATCCTCACCGCTGCCCCCGTGCCATAAAGGCCAGCCGCTCGAACAGGTGCACGTCTTGTTCGTTCTTCAACAGCGCCCCGTGCAGCCTGGGCAGGGCATCTTTGCTGTCGCCCCGCAGGTCCTCGGGCGAGAGGTCCTCGGCCAGCAAGAGCTTCAGCCAATCAAGCACCTCGCTGGTGCTCGGCTTTTTCTTCAGCCCCGGGGTTTCCCGCAGGGTATAGAACTGGGTGAGGGCCGCCTCCACAAGCGCCTGCTTGATATTCGGAAAGTGAACCTCCACAATCTTGGCCATGGTTTCCGCATCCGGAAAGCGGATATAGTGGAAGAAGCAGCGCCGCAAAAACGCATCCGGCAGCTCTTTTTCGTTGTTCGAAGTGATAATCACCACGGGCCGCTGCCGCGCCTTGATCATCTCGCCAGTTTCATACACATGGAACTCCATCCGGTCGAGCTCCTGCAACAGGTCATTGGGGAACTCAATGTCGGCCTTGTCGATCTCGTCGATCAGCAACAGCACCCGCTTTTCAGAGGCAAAGGCCTGCCAAAGCTTGCCGGGCTTGATGTAATTTTTTACATCATTCACCTTCGGGTCACCCAACTGGCTGTCGCGCAAACGGCTCACCGCGTCATATTCATAAAGCCCCTGCTGGGCCTTGGTGGTGGATTTGATGTTCCACTCGATCATCGGGAGCCCCAGCGCCCCGGCCACCTGGCGCGCCAATTCGGTTTTGCCGGTGCCCGGCTCCCCCTTCACCAATAAGGGGCGCTCCAGCGCGATGGCGGCATTCACCGCCACGCTCAAATCATCTGTCGCTACGTAACTCTCCGTGCCTTCAAATCGCATATTTTGCCCCTTTGCCCTGCCGGAATCGGCGTATTCACGCTTTCTCCAAATATTTCACATAAACTTGCGCGACAAGCTAGTGACATTCTGTGGGAATAGGGCTATTTGGTCGCACAGGAGCTGCGCTAAGCGCACAATAATTGGGTTAGGAGCTTCTCGATGAAAGCTGAAACAATTCTCGATACCGACTATAAACCGGCCGATGACGAGCCGTTCATGAACGACCGCCAGTTGGAATATTTCCGCCAGAAGCTGCAAGCGTGGAAGGATGACATCCTGCGCGGCAGCCAAAACACCATCGAACAAATGCAGGAAGGCACGCGCAATATCCCCGACGTCGCCGACCGCGCCTCCGAGGAAACCGACCGCGCGCTGGAACTGCGCACCCGCGACCGCGAGCGCAAGGTGATCGCAAAAATCGACGCCGCCCTGCGGCGCATCGATGACGGCACCTTCGGCTATTGCGAGGAAACCGGCAACCCGATTTCGCTAAAACGGCTCGATGCCCGCCCCATCGCGACCCTGAGCCTGGAGGCCCAGGAGCGCCACGAGCGCAAGGAAAAGGTGCATCGGGACCGGTAAGGGCTTTGAATTAGGAGTTTGAAAGCGCGCCTTTTGGGCGCGTTTTTTTGCGGCGTAATTCTTTCATAACTTTATGTTATACAAAGATAAATAAGCATTTTTATTGACCTCACTAAACTGGTTTAGTGAGGTCAATTGCCAGTCGGGTTCTAACACTTCTTGTCGAAAACAAAGTATGGTCGTTAAGTCGCTGCTGAAATTTGTTTTGCAAAATATTGCGCCTTAGCCAGGTGTGCCTTTGCTTCGGGGAGGGCCAAAGGTTTTTGTGTGTGGCGGGTTCGCGCCCATCCCCCCCCCGCTCAGCAAAGGCAGGTTTTTGCAAGCAAAAACGGGTGGCCCTAACGGGCGGTGGCCTCGCTGCGCTCGGGGCACCCATTGTGTTTCGACGTTAAATTGAAACATGGCCTGCCGGTAAACGCCATTGCTGCGCAATCGCTGCCTCACGGTCAGGCCATGATGTGTGCCTCAATGTAAAGGTGCAACGCTTTAGTATCGGATTTTCGCCATCACCCCGAAATGGTCGCTCGGCCACACGCCGCCCACCGGCGCATTTCCGATGATCTCCACATCGGTAACATGCCCCCGCCCCCGCGCCTTGGGGTGCCCCGCGAATATGTAGTCAATCCGGCGGTTCGGTTCGAATTCGGCGGCAGCAAAGGCATTGCGGTTATCCCATGTTAGGCCGAGGCCGTTGCCCGCAACAGCCCAAGCATCATGGAAAACCAGCCCTTTGGCGGCGGCGGTGGTGAGCCCCTTGAGCATCCGGACCTCCTCGCTCATCGGCTCGGCGTTAAAATCGCCGCACAGGATGGGGGGCATCTTTCCGGAGGCATTGGCCTGCACAAATTCGGCGACCTCCCGCACTTGCACCTGCCGAATGTGGCTTTGCTCATAGCGCCAGTTCAGGTGGGTGCAGAAGAAATCAATCGGCCCGCGCGGCCCGTCTATCCGCACATAAAGCGTATTCCTTGTTTCGCCGGTTTCCTCTGCGCCCGAGAGCGTAATTACCTTGGTTTTGATAATCGGCCAGCGGCTCAGAATGGCATTGCCAAAGCCGACCCTGTTCATGGTCATGCAATCGGCGTGCAGGTGGTGGTAGCCCAGTTTCTCCGCCAAGATCGCCCCGTAATTCTGCTCAGAATCCCCCCAGACCTCTTGCAACGCAATCACATCGGCATCCGCCGCCGCCAGCGTCGCCTCAATCGCCGCCGCGCGGGCCTGCCACGGGCCGAATTGCCACCAGAGGTTCCAGGTGAGCACGCTCAGGCGGGTTTCAATGGGGCCGGTGTTGTTGGGCTTGAAATCGTCATTCATTCAGAAGGCATCCTTGGCGGCGCGGATTCGGGCGAAATCGGCGGCGCTTTGCGCGCGCAAAAACGGGTTGGTGGCCAGCTCCAGCGACAGCAGCGACGGGACAGTGGGAATCCCCGCCGCCCGCATCCGCTCCACATCCTTAACCCGCGCTTGCAGGCCCGCGTTATCCGGCTCGATGGTCAGGGCGAATTTGGCATTGCCAAGGGTGTATTCATGGCCCGAATAAACCATGGTATCCGGCGGCAGGGCGGCGAGCTTTTGCAGGCTTTGGTGCAT
>JALWPC010000556.1 GCA_026995265.1 Paracoccaceae bacterium | reverse complement strand
GCCATCCAGCCCCGCTCCATCGCCGAAGACCGTGAATATTGCGGCTATCTGGGCCTGTCGCCCAACGGCGATTTCGTTATCTCCGGCCCCAAACGCGGCGCGCCCGCCGGCTGCACGCCAGACAACCCGCCCGCCACCATGCGCGTCATCGCCTCTTATCACACCCACGCCGCCTATGCGCCACGTTATGATAGCGAAGTCCCCTCCGCTACCGACCTTGAGGGCGATTTCAGCGAGGGCATTGGCGGCTATGTCGCCACCCCCGGCGGGCGGCTGTGGTATAACGACCTCGCCACCCGCAGCACCGCGCAAATCTGCGGCGTCGGCTGCCTGCCCGCAGACCCGCGCTTCCGGCCCGAGCGGCGCAACCCCGTGCGCCAAAGCTACACTTTGGCCGCACTCCGGCAGCGGCAAAACTAGCAGCGCGCCATGCCCCACCCCCTGCTCTTCCCGCTCAAACCCGCTCGCGCCCACGAGGCCCAGGGCCCCGGCGCGCCGTTCTTCGCCATTGCCGCCTGCGCGGTGCAGCCCAGGCCCTGCCTTTGGATCTCTGAGCGCTGGCAGGCCGAGGGGCTGAACCCCTACGGCGTGGCCGAATTCCTTGACCCCGCCCGCCTGTTGTTTGCCCACACCGCTAACCAGCTCGAGAGCCTCGCCTCTGCCGAAGAGGCCCTGCGCTCCGGCGCGTTTGGCGTGGTGGTGGCGCGGCTGTCCGAGCCGCTGACGCTGTTCACCGGCCGTCGGCTTTTGCTGGCGGCGCAGGCAGGCGAAAGCCTCGGCCTGTTCCTGATCCCCGAGGGCGCGGGCAGCCCCGCCGCTGAAACCCGCTGGCACTGCGCCCCAGATTTTTCCGCAAAGGACTCGACTCTGCATCGCTGGCGGCTTATAAAGAACAAATCAGGAACATTAGCAGAGTGGGGTATTCGTTGGGATGAGCAGGCGCGTGGTATCCGTGTGGTTTCAGAGGCTCCCGAGTGAGCGCGTTTTGCGCGCCCGCCCGGTGGAGGGCCCCTTTGCCCTGAGCCAGCGGCAAAGCAACACCGAGCGGGTTTACTGCCTGAATGCGGCAGCCGCGGCGCAGGGGCTGCAAAAGGGCATGGGGCTGGGGGAGGCCCGGGTGCTTTGCCCCAACCTGCAAACCGCTGAAGCCGATCCGGCGGCCGATGCACGCTTCCTACAGGTGCTGGCCCGCTGGGCCCTGCGCTATTGCCCATGGGTGGCGCATGAGCCGGACGGCCTGGCGCTGGACATCACCGGCGCGGCCCATCTGCACGGCGGCGAGGTGGCGCTGTTGGAAGATATGTCCGCCCGCCTTACGCGCGCGGGGCTGAGCCACCGCCTCGGGCTGGCGGATACCTACGGGGCGGCCTGGGCCCTGGCGCGGTTCGGGGGCGCTTATCCGGCCAGGGGGGGGCAACAGCCGTTAGCCACACACGCCGCTGAGGGCGGCCCCGTCAAGGCAAAACGCGCCCCGCGGGCCGCATCCGTCGCCCCAAAGGCCGAGGCCCGCGGCCATAATACGGTGCCACCGGTGCGGCCCCTGAGCGGGCCCGGGCTTCGGGGCGCCAAACCTTCCGGTGCTGAAGTACCGGACCCGCGCCTCGCCTGCGGCTCGGCGGGCGGCGCGCCAACCTTTGGGCGGTTTGGCAAAGTCAGGCCCGCGCCGCCTGCAAACCTTCGCGCTTATGGCCGTCCCGGGCGGCAACGTCAGGGCTCTATGCGTGCGGGGTGGGACAATCGCCTGGCCCTCGTCGGATTCCCCTTGGCGGCGTGGTGTGAATCTCTGGCATTGGAGCAATCATCAGGTGACCGCCATGAAACCTGCCAGCCTGCCTGATCGTTTTTCCGCCCTCGAAGACCCCCGCCAGAGTTGGGAGACGGTCTGTTTGTCGCCCAAAATCCGGCCGCTGGTGCTGTGCGCGGCGTGCGCCCACCGGGGCATCGAAACCCGCTGGCACATGGTCGTGGACATAGCCTTTCGCAACGACCTGCTGCGGCTGCGGCATGGCGAAGGAGGGATGACATGAGGCACAGATATAAATTGGCAGGGCCTGGCCATATCGCCCGCCCGCCCGGTTTTGAGGTTGTGGCGCAGGGCGGGCATGGCACCTGGGGCCCAGTGCGCCGGATTGGCCGCGCATGCCGCCACGCCAGTCGGTGGGCGCGGGCGGGATGTCTGTCGAGGCAGCAAACCGCAAAACCGCCGCCCCAGCACACCCCGTGCATCGCGGGTTGTCCTTCTCTCCTGCGCTCCAGGGCTTCGCACCGGGCCCGCAGACCTTCGCGCTTGGCGCAGGAGATGCGGCGAGGGTGGAGCCCTGTCAACGCGGGCCACAGGTGCCAAGGTCTGAAGGCGGCGCGGGCGGAACCTCGCCACAGGAGAAACGGGCCGCGCGCCGCCACCGCACCGCAGGCGCGGCGCCCTCCGGCGCTTCAGCGCCGGACGCCCTGTGGCATAACGCGACGCGGCTTGCCGATCCCATCCTGCACAGTTCGGGCAGAGCCTGGGCCCGTTACCGCCAGAGCGCAACAAGAACGCTGCAAACCCGCGCCGCTATCCGGCCCGCGCCGCTATCGGGTTGCGCATACGGGGGATGACCATGCATAGCTCTGCCTCGCCCACACAGCCCGCCGCGCAGCGCCCGCCCGCCCGCTTCAGCATCGCGCCTGCGGGCCGGACCCGGGCCTGTCTCGCCCCGCTCCCCGTGGCGGCCCTGCGCCTCCCCCGCAGCACCTGCACCCGCCTGCAACGGCTGGGCATCCGCACGGTGGAGGACCTTGCGGCCCTGCCCCGGGCCAGCCTCACGCGGCGCTTCGGGGCCGAGGTGCTGTTGCGGCTTGATCAGGCGCTGGGGCACATCCCGGAGCCGATCTCCCCGCAACCGCCCCCCGCGCCCTTTGCCTTTCGCATGACATTGCCCGAGCCCATCGGGTTGCTCAGGGATGTAGAGGCGGGGTTGGGCCGTCTGCTCACGCGCCTTTGCGCGCGGCTGGCCGCCCGCGGGATGGGCGCACGGCGGCTGGTGTTTACCGCACGGCGGGTGGATCAGGCCAGCGTGCAGGCCGAGTTGCGCCTGGCCCGTCCGATGCGTGACGCTGCCCGCATAGCCGCACTTTTCCGCCGTGGGCTGGAGACGCTGGATGCGGGCTATGGAATAGACCAGATCCGGCTGGAAGCGGTGGAACTGGAGCCCCTGCCCCCGCGCCAGCGTTCCACCCATGGCCCCCGCCAGCAGGACGCGCTGGCCGACATCATCACCCGGCTCGGAGCCCGCATCGGGTTGGAAAACATTACCCGCTTTCTCCCCGCCGACAGCCACCTGCCGGAGAAAAGCTTCTCCCTCGTGCCCGCAACCTATAGTATGGCGGCAGAGGAAAGCTGGCCAAGCCCTGCCCCGCGCCCGCTGGTGGTCTTCCCCCCCGAGCCGATCACGGGCCATGGTCCCCGCCCGCCCGCGCGCTTTCGCTGGCGGCGGCTCTGGTTTCACCTCGCGCAGGCACAGGGGCCGGAACGGATCACACCGGAATGGTGGTTCGACCATCCGGAATGGCGCAGCGGCGTGCGGGACTACTGGCGGGTGGTCACCCGCGAGGGTCGGCGGCTCTGGCTGTTCTTCACCCCGCAAACCCCGGGCTGGTTTGTGGCCGGAGACTTCGTATGAAGGCCCGAACCACCGTGGCGGCGCGCCTACGGTCGCGCCCGTGGCGCGCTTTCGCCCGCGCCGCGCCGCCAGCAAAGCGCCCGTGGCGGGCAAGGCTGAGTATTTGTGGAAGAGTGAAAACCATAGGGCGCTTTGCACAACAGAGAGGGTATCAGCCGCCCTCCAATTTTTTGCAATACTCCGGGGGTGAGCATCTTCGATGCAAGGTGGCAGCACCCCCTTGCAATGCGCGCCCCGAACGCCACCGTTTGACAGCGGCGCGGGCACGACCTCACCACAAGCATGACGCTCGCCGCGCCGCCATCGCGTCGCACAAGCATTCTGCCCGCAAGGCGTATGTGCCGCGCCCCGCAGGGCTTCGCCCTCTTGGCTACGCCAATTCACCCAGAGTATTTTTGAAAAATAGAAGCAGGAAGGCTCTGGGGCCGAACCGTTAGCCATGTCCTATGCCGAGCTTTGCTGCACCAGCAATTTTACGTTTCTGACGGGGGCCTCCCACCCTGAGGAACTGGTGACCCGTGCTGCTGAACTTGGCCTGCCTGCTCTTGCGATCACCGATCATAACAGTTTGGCGGGGGTGGTGCGGGGCTGGTCGGCGTTGCAGGAGCTTAAGCGCATTGGCACGCCTGACCTGCCCAGGATGATCACCGGTTCCCGGCTTATCTTGCAGGATAGCGCGGCCCATTGGCTGGCTTTGCCTACCAACCGCGCCGCCTATGCGCGGCTGTCCCGTTTGCTGACCCTTGGCAAGCGACGGGCGGAGAAAGGCCAGTGCCATTTGCGCATGGCGGACCTTGCCACCCACGGCGAAGGGCTGATCTTGGTCGGGTTGCCACAAGCGCATACGCCTCAGCGCGGCGCGGGCGAGGTGTTGCAACAGGCACGGCGGCTGACGCGCCGCTTCCCTGGCAACATCTTCCTCGGGGCGGCTCCGGTTTATGACGGGCAGGATCAGGCGCGTTTCCAGAGCCTCGCGCGGCTGGCGCAGCGGGCGGGGGTGCCGATGGTGGCCGTCGGGGATGTGCTGATGCATCATGCGCGGCGCCGACAGCTTGCCGATGTGCTCACCTGTATGCGCCTTGGCTGCACCATCGACGAGATCGGCCGCCACGCCCTGCCCAACGCCGAGCGGCGGCTGAAAGCGCCTGCCGATATGGCGCGGATGTTTCGGGACCACCCTGGGGCGCTGGCGCGGAGCGTCGAGATCGCCAACCGCTGCACCTTTGACCTTTCGGAGCTTTCCTATGAATATCCGGACGAGGTGAGCGGGGATGAGCCGCCGCAGGTGCGGCTGGAACGGCTCACCGAGGAGGGGCTGAAGCGGCGCTACCCTGACGGGGTGAGTGCCGAGACCAGAGCCAAGGTCGATAAGGAGTTGGCCCTGATCGAGCGCCTCGGCTTTGCTGCCTATTTCCTCACCGTGCACGATATTGTTGCCTTTGCCCGCGCGCAAAGCATCCTCTGCCAGGGGCGCGGGTCGGCGGCGAATTCGGTGATCTGCTATGCGTTGGGGATTACCGAGGTTGGCCCCGAGACCATCGCCATGGTATTCGAGCGCTTCATTTCTGAAGCCCGCGGCGAGCCGCCGGATATTGACGTGGATTTCGAGCACGAGCGTCGCGAGGAGGTGATCCAGCATATTTACGCCAAATACGGCCGCCACCGTGCGGGGCTGTGCGCCACCGTGATCCACTTTCGCAACCGCGCCGCCATTCGCGAGGTGGGCAAGGTGATGGGGTTGAGCCTGGACACCACCGCCGCGCTTTCGGGTGAGATATGGGGCTGGTCCAACAAGCCGATCGCGCCGGAGAAGATCCGCGCGGCGGGGCTGAATCCGGACGACACGCGCCTGCTGCAAACCATCCGGCTGATCCACGAGATCAACGGTTTTCCGCGCCACCTCAGCCAGCATGTCGGCGGGTTTGTCATCACCAAGGGGCGGCTGGACGAGCTCTGCCCGATTGAAAACGCCGCGATGGAAGACCGCACGGTCATCGAGTGGGACAAGGACGATATTGACGCGCTGGGGATTTTGAAAATCGACATCCTCAGCCTCGGGATGCTGACCTGCATCCGCAAGGCGTTTGACCTGATTGCAGCCCATAACGGCCCGCGCTACTCGCTGGAAACCCTGCCCAAGGAGGACCCGAAAACCTATGATATGCTGTGCAAAGCCGATGCTATCGGGGTGTTTCAGGTGGAAAGCCGCGCCCAGCTCAACTTTCTGCCGCGTATGCAGCCGAAGGCATTTTATGACCTTGTGATCGAGGTGGCGATCATCCGGCCCGGGCCTATACAGGGCGATATGGTCCACCCGTATATCCGCCGCCGGCAGGGGCTGGAGCCGGTGGAATATCCGTCCGAGGAACTCCGCGCGGTGCTGGGCAAAACCAACGGGGTGCCGCTGTTTCAGGAACAGGCCATGCAGATCGCCATTGTGGCGGCGGGGTTTTCGGCGGAGGAGGCGGACAGGCTGCGGCGCTCATTGGCGACGTTCAAGCGGATGGGGACCATAAACACATTCCGCGATAAATTCATCAACGGGATGCTGGCCAAGGGCTATCCGCCGGATTTCTGCGAGCGCTGCTTTGGGCAAATTGAAGGCTTTGGCGAATACGGCTTTCCGGAAAGCCACGCCGCCAGCTTTGCCCTGCTGGTCTATGCCAGCGCGTGGCTCAAGTGCCACCATCCGGCGGTTTACGCCTGCGCGCTGCTCAATTCCCAGCCGATGGGGTTTTATGCCCCCGCGCAGATCGTGCGGGATGTGCGCGACCACGGGGTGGAGGTGAGGCCCGTCTGTGTGAACAACAGCGACTGGGATAACCGGCTGGAGCGGCGGGTGGATGGGGCCTTGGCCCTGCGGCTGGGCTTCCGGCAGATCAAGGGGTTTCGCCAAGAGGACGCCGAATGGATCATCGCGGCGCGGGGCAATGGCTATCCTGACCCTGAAAGCCTGTGGCAGCGGGCGGGGATCTCGCCCAGCGCCCTGGAGCGCCTGGGCGAGGCCGATGCCTATACCAGCATGGGGCTGGGGCGGCGCGATGCGCTCTGGCAGGTGAAGGCCATTCAGGCCCCGCGCCCGCTGCCCCTGTTTGCAGGCAGCCTTGAGGGCGAAGGGATTGTGGAGCCGGAAGTGCTGCTTAACGGTATGAAGCTTGGCGAGGAGGTGGTGGAGGATTATGTCTCGATGCGCCTAAGCTTGCGCGCCCACCCGATGGAGCTGTTGCGGGTCGGAATGCAGGGGCTCACCCCGCACCACATGCTGGAAAGCGCGCCCATCGGGCGGCATACGGTCTGCGGCCTGGTGATCACCCGCCAGCGCCCCGGCACCGCCTCGGGGGTGGTGTTTCTGACGCTGGAAGATGAAACAGGGGTGTGCAATGTGATCGTCTGGCGGGCGATTTACAAACGGTTCCGCAAGGCGGTGATTTCGGGCAGGCTGCTGAAGGTGACGGGCAAGCTGCAACGCGAAGGCATTGTCACCCACCTGATCGCCGAGCGGGTGGAGGATATGTCTGCCCGGCTTTCCGAGCTTGGCCACCCGGATTTTGACATCCTGGGCGAGACCACGCTGGCCGCCGATGACGCCCCCCGCCCCGCACGGGCGCGCCACCCGAGGGAGCAGGCTAAAGTGTTATTTCCAAGTCGGGATTTTCACTAAAACGCCCCTGCGCGCGCCCAAGAGATATTCTTCTTACCCCGCAACACGCACAAAGGTTCCAGCGCGGCGCGAGCGCAGTATCGCCAAACAGAGCACCATTAGACGCGCCGCTCTAGAACTCCACGCCTTCCTGCGCCTTGATCCCCGAGCGGAACGGGTGTTTGATCAACTCCATTTCAGTCGCAAGGTCGGCGATCTCCAGCAGCTCGGGCTTGGCGTTGCGGCCTGTCAGCACCACATGGGTCATTTCCGGTTTTTCTTCGGTGAGGAAGCGCACCACCTCGGCGATGTCTAGGTAATCATAGCGCAGGGCAATGTTGATTTCATCGAGCAGCACCATCTGGTTGCGCGCATCCAGAATCAGCTCTTTGGCCTTGGCCCACGCCGCCTGCGCCATTTCGATGTCCCGCGATTTATCCTGCGTTTCCCAGGTGAACCCCTCGCCCATGGCATAAAACGGGCAAAGCTCAGAAAACTGCTCGGTGATCAGCTTTTTCTCGCCGCTCTCCATGCCGCCCTTGATAAACTGCACCACCGCGCAGGGCCGCCCCCATGCGATATGCCTAAAAATCATCCCGAACGCCGCCGAGGATTTCCCCTTGCCCTTGCCCGTATGGACAATCACCAGCCCCTTTTTGGCGGTCTTGGTCGCCATAATCTTGTCCCGCGCCGCCTTCTTCTTGGCCATTTTCCTATTGTGCCGGTCATAATCTTCAGCATTTGCCATTTCGCGCGCCTTTGGTTAGGAGGGTGTAACGCATCATATAAGGATAAGCGCAATGGAAGCAATGGACTGCAACGGCAATGAACTCACCGATGGCGACAATGTCATGGTCAACAAAGACCTGAAGGTGAAGGGGATGAGCAAAACCCTGAAGCGCGGCTCGGTGATTAAAAACATCCGCACCACGGGCAACCCCGAACAGGTGGAATGCCGGGTGGGCAAAGCCACCATCGTGCTGAAAACCCAGTTTCTGAAAAAAGCGTAAACCCTCCGGCAGGGCAACCCCTGCCGGAATACTCACTACGCTACCCAAGTCGGGCAGGCAGCTTGCACGGCGGCCAACTCGACTAGGGATAGCTTACGGGCCAAGCGTTATTTTAGTGTGAAGGCACCCGTCGGTGATTTGCGATTTTCTCGAGGGGAAAAAGCAGCAAGAATATGAGGCACAAAATGTCAAAGCTGATTGTGGATGGCGGCAAGCCGATATCAGGCGAAATCGGTGTTTCGGGCAGCAAGAATGCGCTATTACCGATGATCTGCGGCAGCCTCCTGACCAAAGAAACCGTGCGCTTGACAAATGTTCCGGCCATTACCGATGGCCTGAAAATAGCGCAATTTTTCCGCGACCTCGGCTCAAAGGTTGAGGAAAATCCTGACAGCCTGCTGATAGCGCATGAGCACGCCGCCACGAATATTGAAACCACCGCTATTCCCACAGGAATCAGGTCATCCATTCTTCTGATCGCGCCCTTGCTTTATTTGACCGGAAGGTTCGAGTTTGATCAGGATGCAAAGGGCTGTGCGCTTGGGGTGCGCGAAATTGATCCGCACCTGAAGATCGTCGCCGATTTTGGCTGCCGCGTGGTGTTTGACGGCAGCGCCTGTGTGATTTCAAAACCTAAGGACTGCGTGGCAGCGGAAATATGGCTTGATTATCAGTCTGTTACCGCTACAGAAACCTTTTTGATGATGGCGGTGTTGGCCAAGGGGACCTCCAAGCTTACCAATGCCGCAAGTGAGCCGCACGTAAAATACTTCTGCGAATTTCTGAATAAAATGGGCGCCAAAATCATGGGGATCGGGACGTCTATTCTTGAGGTCGAAGGGGTGGCGACCCTCGGCGGGGTTGATTTCAGAGTGCCGGACGACCACCACGAGGCCGCAACCTATGCGGCAATCGGAGCCTCGACGGGTGGCGTGCTGAAGATCAACACCGATATTGTCAGCGAGATGACGCTGATCGTCCGGCAGTTTCAAAAGATCGGGCTGAATGTGCAGATAGTCAAGGGCGGGCTGCTCACGGGACCAAGCAGTTTCAAGGTGGTAGAAAACTTCACGCCGGAACTGGTGGCGAAGGTCGAGGCGGCCCCGTGGCCCTATTTTCCAGCCGATATTCTGCCCCAGCTTATCGGCGCGTCGATACAGGCCAAGGGCGAAGTGCTGTTCTGGAACAAAGTCTATGAGGGGGCCTTGTTCTGGTCGTCCGAATTGTCAAAATTTGGCGCAAAGGCGTTTTTGGCGGACCCGCACCGGCTGGTAATGATGCGCAATACCCAACTCAGGCCTGCCATAGTTGAAGCGCCATACATCATCAGGGTTGTATTGGGCTTGGTCATCGCCGCCCTGCAAATCGAGGGGGAGTCAGAGATTTTGAACGCCGAACCCATCAAAAGGGCCCATCCTGATTTCATCGACAAGCTCATATCGCTGGGCGCGCAAATCGAGTGGGTGAATGAGTAATGAAGCCAAAATACTAGATATTATCCCGACTTTTGGGCCGATATCTAATTTTAGTGTGAAGGCCACGGGAGTATCTCCAGCTCCGGCCACATCGCCTTTTGTCGCGCGCCCTTGGCCTCGTGTGTGGCTTTGTTGTCCTGCACGGGGTTGGGCCGCACCTTCATCTCGAAAATCGAGCGCAAACCAAAGGGCGCGTAAAGGTCATAGCGGCTATTCTCTACCCGTAGCCCGACGCAATGGGTGGTGCTGGCAAAGCGGTCTATGCCATCTTCCACGCTGGTGATCGGCGCAATTTCATAGCCGAAATGCTTGGCAAACCACAGATGCACCCGCGCCTGATTGCGCACCTCCACGGGCGGATGCGCCGGAAAGCCGGTGGCGCGCTTTATCACGCGGTCTTCGGCCTCCCAACTGGTGTCGGGGTCATAATAAAGAATGTCCACATCCTTAACGCCATAGCCCTCGGGCCGCCCCGTCAGCTCATTCCATACCGTATTATACAGCGCTCCCGAAACCACGCGCCAGTTCGGGAGGTTTAGCTCTTGGGCGCGGGTGAGAACATCGCGAAGGAAACCCGTTTTTCGGATTATATCCAGCATGATGTCTTCAAGCTCTGCCTCAGGCAAATGGGCATAGCGGTGTGGGTTCATTCGACAGTTCGGGAGCCGCCCCCTCTTAGCTCGATGAGTAATACCTTGGCGGAATTGCTCCGTGGTTGCCACATGCCCCGCTCTATCGCCTCCTCAAACCGCGCGGCCATTTCGGCAAGCGCCGCCGGATTGGCCTCCTCAATGAAGGCCCGCGTGTCGTCGTCCTCGATATAGGCCGCAAAAACCATATCAAAATGGTGGTTGGAGACGGCGTTGGTGGTGGCGGCAAAAGCAAACATATAGTCCAGAGTTGCTGCCATTTCAAAGGCGCCCTTGTAGCCGTGTCGCTTGACGCCTTCAATCCACTTGGGGTTGACTGCGCGGGACCGCACCACGCGGTTCATTTCCTCTTGCAGGGTGCGGATAACGGGGCGCTCGGGGCGGGAATGGTCGGGGTGGTAGCTGGTGGGGGCCCGCCCGCTGAGCGCCTCGATCGCTGCCGCCGCGCCGCCCTCGAACTGGTAGTAATCGTCGGAATCGAGGATGTCATGCTCGTGGTTATCCTGGTTCTGCACCACGATTTCGGCGCGTTTCAGCCGCGCTTCCAGCGCCCCGCGCGCCCCTGCGCCCCCGGCCCCATTGCCATAGGCAAAGCTGCCCCACGCGAGGTAAGCCTCGGCGAAATCGGCCTTGTCCTGCCAAAGCCGCTCGTCTATCAGCGCTTGTAACCCAGCCCCATAAGCCCCCGGCATCGCGCCGAAAATCCGCGCCCCAGCGGCCTCGCCAAGGCTGGCGCGCTCGGCCTTATAGCGCGCCGCCAGCGGGTTGTCGGCCGCTGGCTCGTCAAGCTTCATCACGGCGCGCATAGCACTGTCGAGCAGGTCGATCTGCGCTGGGAAAGCATCACGAAAGAACCCCGAGATACGCAGGGTTACATCCACCCTCGGGCGCCCCAACACGCTCATCGGCAGCACCTCGAAGCCCGTCACCCGTGCGCTGTTATCGTCCCATATGGGCCGCACCCCGATCAGGGCCATAGCTTGGGCAATGTCATCGCCGCCCGTGCGCATATTGGCCGTGCCCCACGCGGTGAGCAGCAGCGCTTTCGGCCAGTCGCCCGCCTCCTGCAAGTGCCGCTCGATCAGCAGGCTGGCGGATTTCCAGCCCAGCGCCCATGCGGTGCGGGTGGGCAGGCTGCGGCTGTCCAGGCTATAAAAATTCCGCCCCGTGGGCAGCACATCCAACCGCCCACGCGTGGGCGCACCCGAGGGCCCGGGAGGCACGAACCGCCCGTCAAGCCCCTGTAACAAAGCGCTTATCTCGGCTTTACCGCAGGCCTGCACCATCGGCATCACCTGCTTGCGCACCTCATCGAGCACCGCGATTGTGCGGGCCCAGTGCGGTTCCGGCATCTGCCCGTCGATCAGTCGGCCCGCCAATTCCTCCAGCCGCTCCACGGTATCCCCCGTGATCCGCCAGAGGTCGTCAGACACCACCTGCAAGGGTTCGGGCCGGGGCCCTTCCCAGCGCGCCCCCATCCGGCAATTCAGCGGGTCAAACCCAAGCGCCAGATCCTCCGCCAGCGCCCGCACCAGCGAGGCATCACCCCCCGTGCCCGCCCCGCGCGGCACCCGCACAAGGGCCTGCACAAGGTCGCGCGCCAGCCGCCCCTCGGGGGCCACGCCGAACACATGCAGCCCGTCTCGAATTTGGCTTTCCTTCAGTTCGCACAGGTAGTTGTCAATCGCCCCCAAGGCGCTGTCATCCCCCGCTTGCCAATCCACCCCCGCTTCCTCGTCCAGCCGTGTGCTGCGGCTGAGGTTGAGGATGTCCTCGCGCAGCACGCCCATACGCCGAGGGTCCACGCCCGAGGCCTCGTAATACTCATCCACCAGCGCCTCAAGCTCGCGCATCGGGCCGTAGCTTTCGGCCCGTGTGAGCGGCGGGGTCAGGTGATCAATGATCACCGCCTGAGACCGCCGCTTGGCCTGTGACCCCTCGCCGGGGTCATTGACAATGAACGGGTAGAAATGCGGGGTCGGGCCGAGCACCGCCTCGGGGTAGCACCCCGCCGACAGCGCCAGCGCCTTCCCCGGCAGCCACTCCATATTGCCATGCTTGCCCATATGCACAATCGCGTTGGCGCGGAACTGGTGGCGCAACCAGAAGTAAAACGCGAAATAGTTATGCGGCGGCAC
>JALWPC010000555.1 GCA_026995265.1 Paracoccaceae bacterium | reverse complement strand
TCCCCGGCCTCCATCGCCGCCACCGCCCGCTCCCTCAGGTCATTCGAATAAGGTCTCGTCATCCATCCTAGCCTCCTTCACCAGTATGGATGATGAATCACAAACGCCTCAGGATGGGAACCCCCCAATCGATTCCGAAAAAGCCGGAGCCGCTCTAAGCACCGGAAAAGCAGCGGTATCCGGCGTTCCGGCCGCCCAGGCATCCTCCCGTAGCTATAGCATACCAAGCAGCAGCATTCCAACCGGTCGACCAATACATGTCTGATGACATGTCATATAAGACATGTCATCAGAAGCATGTATCAGAACGCCAGAGTGTCGTCAGGTGCATACGCCCAAACAGGCTGGCTCCCCCTTTGGTCCGCTGCTCACAGAACCCTTCCACAAATTCTTCATGCACGCCGGCCTCGATTGCGCCGCGCAGGCCGCGCTCCACGGTTTTGACGGAAGTCGACATTTGGCGGGACTGCGGGTTAGTATGGTGGGTGGAAGATATCCAGCGCGCGGGCGCTGGTGAAGGGGGTGAAGCCACGCTGGCGAGCGTTGTGGAGGGCGGTGATTATATTTTGCCATTGAAGGGTGTAATCCACCGTAAAGACCTTAATCCCTTGAGAGCGCGCCATGTTAAGGTCTCTGATATAGCCCTCACTGCTCATATGCAGCGTGCTGTCGGGATAGGCACTATACATGCGGCGGCAAGGGCGGGAGAGGCTGTCCTCATAGGCGGGGGTTTCGATGTCGGACTCGGTGGCGGGCAGGGGGCAGTCGCCGGCGGGGTGGTTGTTGGCGGCACCGTCAAACCAGACCTGCTCCTGGGCGAGCCCGTCAATGATGCGGGCATAGCCGCGGTCGGCAGCTAGCTCGGGAGCGTTTTGGGCGATGACAATGAAGCTCGGAGAAACCGCCCGCCCCGATTGGCCGATTTCGCCTACGAAGCGGATCATTTCCTGCCGAGAGTCTTTGTTGTCGCGGCGGGCTGCGGAGATGATTGAACCGTGGGAATAGGCCTCGACCCAATCAAGGTAAACACCGTCAAACCCTTGCCGCGCCAGGTCAGCGACCAGCCCGCTATCCCCGAGCCAAATTTGCTTCCATTGCGGGTTCCAAAAGGCAACGGGGTGGTTGCCCGCCCAGCCGTCGGGGTCGTTGGCGACAATCCAGCTTGGCTTGCCAACCCGCCAGCTTTCTTGCCAATAGGTGCGCCATTCTTCGGCTTGGCCGATGTCTATATAAGCGAGCACGAGGCGCCGGTTTTGGTGTAGGCGGGCCAGGGTGGCCTTGATGGGGTAATCGGTGTTTTCGGCCTCTGTATAGATCGGCTCGATTACCACCATATCGTAGCGGGACTCGGCGATTTGCCGGAGTTTTCGGCCTTCAAGGGTGAAGCCGAGATGGTAAAACCATGTTTGCACGCCCTCCAGTCGCTCCGTATTGGGGCCCGCGAGCGCGACATTTGCCAGAAGGACGACTATAGCCCACAAAAAAGGAGGCCGAAGCCTCCCTGAAAAGCCCATAAGGACCAAAGCCTAGCGCCGCCAGGTGCGAATTGGCCCACAATCCATATGCACAAAATTCGAGCGGCCATACTTGCCAACGCCACCGGCATTACAGGCAATAGCTGCTGCCGCCATCTGTGAAATACTGCGGCTGGAGAGGCGGAGGTCGGCGGCCATGCCTTTGATATGGTAGGAGTTTTTGGCCACACCCCTGTTGCGAGCACGCAACATTGCATTTGTAGCGGCATTCCGGTAGCCCGAAAGCATAAGATAGGGTTCGTTGGTTTCCATCAGGCGATGGGTGGCTGCGATAATATCGACGTTGCGGCGATCATAGTTGATCACCTCGTTATGGCGCCAGTCCCGCATGAAAACGTTGATTTCATTCAGGGCTTCCTGGATGTATTCGCCTTCGACCCAGTAAATCATATCAATGGATTCTGAGGTCCGCTGGTTGTGCATGGATACCCGGCGAACATCGCCAGCACCCCGAAGGACACCTGCCGCTTTGCTATAGACCGGGGCTGCGGTGAGTGCGGTTGCGGCGAACGCACGCAAAAGCCCACGGCGCGAAAAATCACTGCTTTTCATGTAAGACCTGCCTGTCCCGACTTGAATTCATGTTAAGTGCTGGTTTTTGTGCACCAAATTTATGAAAAACTTATGCCATATTTCGATTCATTGGCCAAGACTTTCTTTACCATCATGCGCAATAATCCGCGCATTTTTTTGAGTATCGGTCACGCAAATGTGAGTCTTTCAAATTTGTTTCCAATTTGTTCCCAAATTGTGTAACATTATTCACACTAAATTACCACTCGGCGCTTATGGCGGGGTAATTGCTATAGATGGTTAACGGCCAATGATGTAGATGCGTGAATAGTTGTGTATCGAGGAGAAATATTATGTTCACCGAATTAAAGCCGAAATTTTTTACCACCTCTGCCGTTGTGGCTTTTATCACGCTGGCGCCCTTGTCTGCCCATGCACAGGCTACGGCACTAAGCTTGCCACCCGAGGCGGGGGCGCTGATGTCGGCGCTGACCGCCGGCAATGATTCGGCTCTCTATAGCTTTTACGAAGCAAACGATTTTGCGCCGGTTTTTGCGGGCAACCAGGCGCGTCTGGATGCGTTGATTGCGGCGCTTGAAGATGCACCCGCACAGGGTTTGCCCGCGCAAGAAGAACTGGTGGGCAAGTTGCGCGCGGCGATGGCGCAAGCAGGCCAACCGGCCAGCGACGCCGCGCTCGAAATGCTGGCCGCGCAAGCCTATGTTGAATATGCCACCGACCTGACATCGGGCCTGTTGAACCCCAACGATATTTCCGACCTGATCAATTTTGACACCGTCCGCCCGAGCGAAGAATCACTCATGGCCAGGGCCGCTGCCAGCAATGGCTCCGGCGCGCTTTATGACAGCCTGGAGCCACAGGACCCGAGCTATAACGCTTTGCAAGCAGAGCTGGCGCGGTTGGAAGCGCTGGTCGCCGATGGCGGCTGGGGGCCGAAAATTCCGTCGGGTCGTGCGCTGCGCCCCGGGCAATCAAATGATCGGGTTGTGGCCATGCGCGCGCGGCTGAACGCGCTTGGCTATGAAGGGACCGAGGGCGAGTCTCCGCGCTATGACGAGGCGCTTGTGGAGGCGGTCAAGGCGTTTCAGGCCGATAACACCCTCACGGCGGATGGCATTGTCGGGCCGCAAACCCTGACGGCGCTCAATTCCGATCCGTCTTTCCAGATGAA
>JALWPC010000554.1 GCA_026995265.1 Paracoccaceae bacterium | reverse complement strand
GGCCAAATAATCCGCCACGCGGGCCGCCCCCAAAGCCCGAAGCCTGGCCGCCCGCGCTTTTACAACCCGCCCGTCCACAGGCGGTATCCGCGCGGCTGGCGTGCCTTCGCGGGCCGAGAATGGAAACACATGCAGCCATGTCAGGCCGCAGTCTTCCACCAGCTTCAGCGAGTTTTCAAACATCGCATCGGTTTCCGTGGGGAAGCCCGCGATGATGTCGGCCCCGAACACAATTTCGGGCCGCGCCGCCCGCATCTCGGCGCAAAATTCTATCGCATCTTCGCGCGCGTGCCGCCGCTTCATCCGCTTCAGGATCATGTTGTCGCCCGCCTGCAGGGACAGGTGCAGGTGTGGCATCAGACGAGGGGCAAACTTGATGGCCTCGATCAGCGCCGGGTCGGCCTCTATCGAGTCAATCGAGGAGATCCTGAGCCGCGGCAAGTCTGGCACCAGCTTCAAAATCCGCTGCACAAGGTCGCCCAGGGGGGGCTTCCCGGGGAGGTCATCGCCCCAGCTTGTCATATCCACGCCAGTGAGCACCACCTCGTTGAACCCCTTGCCCACAAGCCGCTTGATCTGCTCCACCACCACGCCTGCGGGCACGCTGCGCGAATTGCCCCGGCCATAGGGGATGATGCAAAAGGTGCAGCGGTGGTCGCAGCCGTTTTGCACCTGCACATAGGCGCGCGCGCGGGTGCCGAAACCGTCGATCAGGTGGCCCGCCGTTTCGGTGGCGGCCATGATGTCTTTCACCACAATCCCCTCGGCCGCGCCGATACCGGCCCAAGTCTCCGCCTGCATCTTTTCCAGATTGCCCAGCACAAGGTCCACCTCGGGCATGGCGTTAAACCGCTCCGGCTCGATCTGCGCTGCGCAGCCGGTGACGATCAGCTTGGCCTCGGGGTTCTCCCGCCTTAGCTTCCTGATGCGTTGCCGCGCCTGCCGCACCGCCTCGGCTGTCACCGCGCAGGTGTTGACCACCACGGCGTTTTCCAGCCCCGCGCTCAGGTCGCGCATGGCTTCGGTTTCATAGGCGTTGAGCCGGCAGCCGAAGGTCTCGAAAATCGGCGGGGTCATCGGGCGGTGTCCAGAAACTCGGGGCTGAGCGCGCCCTCGGCCACCAGCATCGTCGGCCCCGTCATCCAGACGCCGTCTTCGCGCCAGTCGATCATCAGATCGCCCCCGTCCAGATGCACCGTCACCGCGCGCTCGGCCAGCCCGCGCCGCGCCGCCGCCACCGCCACCGCGCAGGAGCTGGAACCGCTGGCGAGGGTGTGCCCCACGCCCCGCTCCCATACCCGCACACGCAGGTTCTTGCGGTCCAGCACCTGCACCACCTGCACATTGGTGCGCTCGGGGAAGAGCGGGTTGTGCTCGGTTTCCGGCCCCAGCGTATCAAGGTCCACCGCCGCCGCGTCCTCGACAAAGAAACTGCAATGGGGGTTGCCCATGCCGGTGGCGCTGGGTGCGCCCTCAAGGGGCAGCTCCAGCGTGTCCATCTCGCGGGCCAGCGGCACCTCGTGCCATTTGAGCTGGGGTTGGCCCATATTCACCCGAATCAGCCCGCCGCCCGCGTCCTCGCAGGCCAGGTCGCCGCGCCCGGTGCGCAGGGTCACGGTGCGCGCGCCGGTTTCCTCCATAAGCAGCCGCGCCACGCAGCGGGTGGCATTGCCGCAAGCGTCGGAAAGCGTGCCGTCGCTGTTCCAGTAATCCACCGCCACCACATCGCCCGCATCGCGAATCAGCGCCAACTGGTCAAAGCCGATGCCGAAATGCCGGTCGCCAATGGCGCGCGCCAGCGCAGGGGTCATCGGGTCGGCCCGCCCGCGCGCGTCCACCACCACAAAATCATTGCCCAGCCCGTGCATTTTCAGAAATGCAAGGCCCTGATTGCCTGAATGCTCTGTCATGGGGCCTCTATAAGCCCATACGCCGCCCAAGGCCAGCCGCCCCGCGCGCCCCCTTCAAATTTATCGCCAATTCCGCCAATTTCCCCCTTGACCATCCCCCCCCGCCGCCCTAGTAACCCCGCTATGCGTGGGCCGGTAGCTCAGTTGGTAGAGCAACTGACTTTTAATCAGTAGGTCTCGGGTTCGAACCCCGACCGGCTCACCATTTTTCCCCTGGTGTTGTTAAATCACAGGCCTGCAAGCCTTGGATTTGTGCCCTAGAGGTGGGGTTGTTGCTACGGGTCACGGCTTTTACAGGAGCGGTGTGGTGGAATGGGGTGTGGCTATTGCCACGCGTCCGAAAGTCTAATTTTCGTGCTTGGCTTTAATTTCGGCGCCGCGCTCGGTGAGCATCACGCTGATGATATCCGCCATTTGCTTGCCTGCGGGGCGGCTCGTGGCCCCGCCAACGCCGATATGCCGCCCGAAGGCCCACCACAGCCCGGGGGACCAGCCGCGCTGCACAGGGTGCTTGCACAGGATGACAAAACCCGAGGACGGCCGGAAGGCAAAGAAGCCCCGGTCCACCTTTTCGATGTCCTCGAAGGTGCAGAATTTGCGACCGCTGCTATCAAACAGCCCCTGGGTGGTGAGAACGAGCGCCGATTCGGTTGCCCGCCAGAACACCCAGGAAAGCCAGAGCAAAACAAGGCCGGCGGCGGCCAGAACCAGCGCGCCGATGATTTCTGCACCCGAATGGGTGGCAACGATATAGAGCAGAAACAGCCCCATTCCGCCTTGCAGGGCCACGCCAACGGTGCGTCGCGCCTGTGAAACCTCCAGCCGTGCCAGTTCTTTGGTCATACTTCCCCCGAATGTTCCATTAGCTTATGCCCGAGTTTTGGAGTGGAGGAAAGCGGCAAACGCCAAGTCGCTCACGCAACGTTTCAGCCGTGTTTCAAAGCACAATTTGACGTTGAAATTAGGCATGTATTGCCGCAAAAGAAACCTGAGCAGCAATAAGGAACACATAAAATGTGTGGGATAATCGGGATTTTGGGCAAGGCGGATGTGTCTGCCCTATTGGTGGAGGCTTTGCGGCGGCTGGAGTATCGCGGCTATGACAGCGCGGGTGTGGCTTTGGTGAGCAATGGTGCGCTGGCGCGGCGGCGTGCGGTGGGCAAACTTTCCGAGCTGGAGGCGGCGCTGGAGGCTGCACCGTTAAACGGGCCTTCGGGCATTGGCCACACCCGCTGGGCCACACACGGCGCGCCGAACGCCGCCAACGCCCACCCGCACCGCGCCGGGCCGGTGGCGGTGGTGCATAACGGGATTATCGAGAATTATCAGGC
>JALWPC010000553.1 GCA_026995265.1 Paracoccaceae bacterium | reverse complement strand
TTGCCGGATAATCAAGAGGTTAAAGTCAATCAATCCGCGGCTTGCGCTCATTGGTTTTCGGTGCTGCGCACCGAACCGCGCCTCGCCTTCGGCTCGGCGAGCGGCGCGTTGAGTATGGCTTGGCTTGGCGAGATTGCGCCCGCGCCGCGCTGCGAATGCGGCGCTTGTGGCGGGGGGTCTACGCCCTGGTCGCAAAAATAATTGCTGAACGGGGACTATTCTGCGCGGTTTTGCGTTGTGTAGGTATGAGCCGGACGGTCTGGCTTGCAAAATGGAGATGAACATGAAATACGCCACCCTGCTTGCCGTCGGCCTCGCAACGGCCACGTTGGCCCCTGCTATGGCTTCGGCGCAAAATGTAGTTCTGCAAATGGGCACCACCGACCGGGGCCCGGCGCTGGTCACCGGCGCGGGATTTTCGCTTTATATATTTGACAAGGACGGGCTGGCGGTTTCCAATTGCAACGGCGCCTGCGCTGAAAAATGGCCGCCGTTGGAAGCCTCGCGCCGTGCCCGCCCCTCGGGTGATTTCGGCATTATCATTCGCGCTGACGGCTCCCGCCAATGGGCCTATAAGGGCCAGCCGCTTTACACATGGATCAATGATAGCGCGCCTGGCCAAACCACCGGGGACGGGGTAAAAGGCGTGTGGCACTTGGCACGGTAGGGCGAAATGGGCTTTCTGGACGAGGTAGAGGCGGCGATCCCCGCATTGCAGCGCTATGCGCGGGCGATGCTGCAGGACCCTGCGCGCGCGGATGACCTCGTTCAGGATTGCTTGGAGAAAGCCTTGCGCAAGCGGCATTTGTGGGCGCCCAGCGGCGCGGTGCGCTCCTGGCTGTTCAAGATGATGCTGAACATCCACCGAGACCAACTCCGCAGCCCGCAGGCCAAGGCGCGGTTCGAGGCGGTGGAGGATGCGGGGCTGGCGGCGCATGATGCGCTGGCGGGGCGCGTGGCCTTGCGCGAGACAGCGCGGCACATGGCGCGCCTGCCGGTGGAGCAGCGGCAGGTGTTGTTGCTGATTGCGGTGGAAGGCTTTGGCTATGCCGAGGCCTGCAAGATTTTGGGCATCCCCAAGGGCACGCTGATGTCTCGCCTGGCGCGGGCACGGGCGGCCCTGCGGGCGATGCGGGATGAAGACCCCGAGCCGATGCGGCTAAGGAGAGTGAAATGATCGAAGCTGATTTGCACGCCTATTTTGACGGTGAATTGCCCGAAAGCAAGCGGGCCGAGGTGGCCGCATGGCTGCAAGACCACCCCGAGGCGCAGGCCATGCTGGATGATTGGGCCATGCAAGCCGCCGAGCTGAAGGCCAGCTTCCCGCTTGGCGAGGGGCTAACCCTGCGCCCGCCTGCACCGCGTGGCTTTGGCTGGCAGGCGATAGCGGCAAGCGTGGCTGTGGCCATGCTGGGCGCGGGCGGCGGCTGGGCCTTGCGCGGGGCCATGCAGCCCGTCGCCACGCCCAGCCCCGTGCAAATGGCCATGGATGCGCATTTGACTTTCGTCAGCGAGGTGATCCACCCCGTCGAGGTGCAAGCCGCCGAGGAAGACCACCTGCTCAAATGGCTTTCCAACCGCCTTGGCGGAGACATACAGGCCCCCGATCTGGCCAGTGCGGGCTATACGCTTCTGGGCGGGCGGTTGCTGCCTAATATGGGGCAGAACGCGGGGCAGTTTATGTATGAAAATACCAGCGGTGCGCGGGTGACTCTCTACGTGACCCCCACGCCGGACGCCACCCAAGCCGCCTTCCAGTTTCTGGAACTAAACGGGCTGGAGGCGTTTTACTGGGTCGATAAGGATATGTCTTATGCGCTGGTCGGGCAGGTCGATAAGAACACCTTACGCGGGCTGGCGATAGAAGTTTATCAACAGTTGATCTAGCGGCTTGGCCCACCGAGCGCAGCGAGGCGCGGGCCAGCGGCAGGCATTTTCAGCTTGTCTGAAAATGTGCTTTGGCTGAGGGGGGCCTTTAGGCTCCCCGAAGTCAAAGCAAGCGTGGAGTTGCCGAATAGCCCCGAGCGTGGGCCTCCTCGGCGACCCTTCGGGCCACCTCGTCGGCCCATGCGGCGCTTCGCTTGCAGGGGGATGGGGTTAGAAATGGGATTTGTAAGAAAAATGTCCAGTAAGGCTTGCAGATGGACAAAGGGGGAAAGGTCGCGGCGATCAGGGGGCTAACTCGTTTTCGATTGGCAACGATTTATTCTCGATGCATCGCATTAGAATCTCCCGAAGTATTTGCGCCGACTCCTCAACAGCCCCTCCAATTTCTTTCTTGATTTTGCCACCGTGCACAGCTTGCGATCGAGTGATATAAAGCCTTTTTACATCATCAAATACTTTTTGACGTTCATCAGTTTTATCGGGGTAAAGAAAGCGAGCAATGTAAAGACTAAGTTTAAATCTAATTTCCGAACTTGCGGCAAACAGCCCTTCAATTCCAGCCCATATTACGGCCATTTTAATTCGAGGCGCTGCGTGCCAACGATAAGATGCTAAGCAATGTATGGCGGTTTGAAAGCGGTCGTTGTCAAGCATTTGGCGAGCTTTGCTGAAGTGCGCTAGAATCCATTCGGAGTCCTCTTTTGTAAGTCGGTATGCGGTCGAGTTGTTCAACCCTCTCATTTGAAGGTTTGTTGCGCGCAATGTGCTTTCTGAAGATATTTTATTTGCAGGAGTGTCGGACTGCAAGTTGAAGCCAATTTCTGTGTGAAAAATAGCACTTAGGAGCAACGCATCCCAAGATGTGTTCCAGCTAAGTACTGCAAGTTCTTTCGGTGTTTTCGCCGTAATGCAAAATTGAGCAGTGATACGAGGAATAAATGCAGCTACAACAGCGATATCATCTGGCTCGGAACATGTCGCAAGGGCTGTTTTTAAATCAATATGAGAAGTATCGGCAGGCTGGAACTCTACCGAGGCGTTAAGTTTAATGGGGCTTTGAACGTCAATGCCACTTAGTAAAATGAAGTTGGTTGTTCCTGAAGATACTATTTTCATGCGGTTCTTTTAGAATAATTATTGGAACCTGTCATTACAGAGATACAAAAAAGCTCAAAAGAACGTCTGCGGGTCGATGTCCAGCGCAATCCGCAGGTTTGTGGGTTTGTTCACCGGCTTCACCCATTGGCGCAGGGCTTTTTGCAGGGGTGCGGCTTTGCTGGCTTTGATCAGCAGGCGGACGCGGTAGCGGTCGCGGATCTTGGCGATGGGGGCGGCGGCGGGGCCGAGGACTTGCGCG
>JALWPC010000552.1:1567-3252 GCA_026995265.1 Paracoccaceae bacterium | reverse complement strand
TAATAGCTGACATTGTTTTGCAGCGAATACGGCCCCTGACCCACCCGCGCCGCATGGGCCTCGCCGATGCCCAGTTCCCGCTCCAGGAACATATCAATCGCGGTGTCAAAAGCCATGGTATAATAAGCCACATTCATGTGGCCGTTATAGTCTATCCACGCGGGCTGCACATGCTGCACGGGCAGCTTTACGGGGGCTTCGTATGGGCCGTTATGGCCTTCCATCGGTTCCATTTTGCTCTTTCCTTTGCGCGTTTGCGGGCTTAGCCTGCCCCCAGAATAGGAGAAGCCGATGACGATTGAAACCGCTATTGCCGCCCTCAGGGATTTGCTGGGCGAGCGCCTGAGCACCGCCGCCGCGATTTTGCAGCAACACGGCGAGAACGAGGCCTATTATCCGGTGACCCCGCCCGATGCGGTGGCCTTCCCCATAAACACCGCAGAGGTTTCAGAAATCGTTAAAATCTGCGCAGAACACGGCTGCCCCGTGGTCGCCTACGGCACCGGCACGGCGCTGGAGGGGCACCAGTTGGCCGTGCAGGGCGGGATCAGCCTTGATATGAGCCGGATGAACAGGGTGCTGGCGGTGCATGCCGAGGATATGGATGTGGTGGTGCAACCCGGGGTGACTCGCGAGCAACTGAATACGGACCTGCGGGCCACGGGGCTGTTCTTTCCGCTGGACCCGGGAGCCAATGCCAGCTTGGGCGGCATGGCGGCAACGCGGGCGTCGGGCACAACGGCGGTGCGTTATGGCACCATGAAGGAAAACGTGCTGGCGCTGGAGGTGGTGCTGGCCGACGGGCGGATTATCCGCACGGGTTCGCGGGCGCGTAAATCCAGCGCGGGCTATGACCTCACCAAGCTTATGGTCGGCTCGGAAGGCACGCTGGGGATCATCACCGAGCTGACCCTGCGCCTGCACGGCCAGCCCGAGGCGGTGTCGGCAGCGATGTGCGCCTTTCCCGATGTGGCCAGCGCCGTGGATACGGTGATAACCACCATCCAGAGCGGCATTCCCATGGCGCGGATGGAGCTGGTGGATGCCAATATGGCGCGGGGCTTCAACCTCGCCAATGGCACGGATTTGCCGGAAACCCCGCACCTGTTTGTGGAGTTCCACGGCTCGCCCGCAGGGGTGGCCGAGCAGGCGGAGAATTTCGGCGCAATCGCTACGGATTTCGGCGCGGCGGGCTTTGAGTGGGCCGAAAAGGCGGAGGAGCGCACGGCGCTGTGGAAAATGCGCCACAATGCCTACCACGCCCATAAGGCGCTGGCTCCGAACCTGCCGGGCTTGTCCACCGATGCCTGCGTGCCAATCAGCCGCCTGGCCGAGGCCATTGCCTTTGCCGGCGAGGAGATCGTGAAGCTCGGGCTGGTTTACACGATTGTCGGCCATGTGGGCGATGGGAATTTCCACTGCCTTGTGAGCTTTGACCCTGCCGATGCGGGGCAATATGCCAAGGTGAAAGCCTTCATTGATACGCTGGCGAGGAAGGCGATTGCCCTGAACGGCACCGCAACGGGCGAACATGGTATCGGCATTGGCAAAATGGCCTATATGGAGGAAGAGCACGGCGCGGCGCTTGGTGTGATGCGGGAGATCAAGCAGGCGCTGGACCCGCAAGGGCTATTTAATCCGGGCAAACTGCTGCCGCCAAGTAACCGTTAGCCACACGCGCCGCC
>JALWPC010000552.1:0-1467 GCA_026995265.1 Paracoccaceae bacterium | reverse complement strand
TGGCTTTGTGGGCGACAACTTTGGCATAGCATACGAGGCCCCGATGGCAGACCTGTTCACCCTTACAAACCTGGCCAATCTTGGCGTGCTTATCTTCCTGCAAGCCGTGCTGGGCTTTGACAACCTGCTCTATATCTCCATCGAATCCCGCCGCGCGCCGGAGGCTGATCAGGCCAAGGTGCGCAAATACGGCATTCTGATTGCGGTAGTCCTGCGTATCCTGCTGCTTTACGTGATGATGCGTCTTATCGACCTGCTGGAAGCGCCGTTTTTCACCCTCAACCTGACCGGCATCATTGAAGGCAGTTTCAACTTCTCGGTCATCGTCTTCCTGTTTGGCGGCGGATTTATCATGTATACGGCGGTAAAGGAGATCAGCCATCTGCTGGCGATGGAGCATATCGAGAATGGACTGGACACAAAGAAACCGCGTTCGGCCACTTCGGTGATCGCCATGATCGTGTTTATGAACCTGATCTTCAGCTTTGACTCGGTGCTCTCGGCGCTGGCGATTACCGATGTGTTTCCGGTGCTGGCCACCGCCATTCTGATTTCGGGCATTGCCATGATGTATATGGCCGATGCGGTGGCCGAATTCATCAAGAAAAACCGCACTTACGAGGTGCTCGGGCTGTTTGTTCTGCTGATCGTCGGTATTGTTTTGCTGGGCGAGGGCGGGCATGAAGGCGGGCTGACGCTCTTCGGGTTCGAGGTCAAACCCCTTGATAAAACAACCTTTTACTTCTCGATTGCCGTGCTGTTTGCGGTGCAGGCCATCCAAAGCAAGTTCCAGAAGAAGCTGGCGACGCAACGTCAACACGCGGTGGATGACTAGAAAAGCGTTCACTTTGCCGTTATATAAGGGCAAAATGGCGCAACCAAGCGGGGTTTCCATGTCTGAAAAAACCATTCAACGCATCGGTTACTGGGTGCTGCTTGCCCTGATCTGGGCGGTGTCCGCCGGTGCCCACGGGTGGCTCTCCTGATGGGGGCCCGGCGCTATGGGGGCGCACACAGCCCCGACACTCCGGCCAACGAGCCCCGTATAGAGGCGCGCAAACCCGCCAATATCCGCATCCGCAAAAAGCCCGGCGGCTTTGCGATTACGCTTCTGTTCCTCGCCCCCTTCCCGCTGCTGCTGGAGGGGTTCAGCCAAATCACCAATGCCGCGCCGGTTCAGGCTGCCGTCTCGTTTGGCTGCTATGCCTTGTTCGCGCTGGCGGCGTGGACATTGCGCGAGGGGATCAAGGCCGAGGCCGCCTATAACGAGCGCAAAATCGCCCGTCCGCCGATGTTTCCGCGCAAGCTGATTGCGGCGGCGCTCTCGGGCACGGCGGCGTTCCTCACCGCGTGGTTCGGCTGGGGGCAGGGGCTGTTTACCGGCCTTGGCTTCGGGGCGCTGGCGGTGGCGGCGCATCTGGTGGCCTTCGGCTTTGACCCGATGAAACGCAAGGGCCTGCCCGGCTT
>JALWPC010000551.1 GCA_026995265.1 Paracoccaceae bacterium | reverse complement strand
CTCTCGGTGGCGGTGCTCGATGGCAAAGCGCAGGCGGTGACGGATATTATCGTGAACGGCTGGTATGATTATGACGCCAAGTATAGCGAGGGCGGCTCGGAGCACATCATCCCCGCCGACCTCCCCGCTGCGGTTTACGCGGCCTGTATGGACTATGCCGAGCGGGCGCATAAAGCGCTGGGCTGCAAGGGGCTGAGCCGTGCGGATTTCCGCTGGGACGAGGTGCGGGGGCTTGCGGGGCTGTTTATCCTTGAGGTCAACACCCAGCCGGGCATGACGGCCACTTCGCTGGCCCCCGAACAGGCGGCCCATAACGGCATGGATTTCGCCAGCCTTTGCGCGGCTCTGGTGGAGGGCGCGGCATGACTCTGGTCGCTGAACGACGGGATATGGTGGTGGCGCATGATCTGGCGCCGGTGCTGGCTAAACCCAAAGCAAACAGGCCCAAAAACCCCGCGCCGAGCAAGCTTGGCTATCGGCTGGAGCGGCTTTGGCTCACCCATTGGTTCAGGGCGCTTGTGCAATTCTGGCTGCCGCTGCTGGCCCTGCTGCTGGCGCTCTATGGCGGCTGGAAAAGCCCCGCCGTTTCCGGCTGGGTGGCCGCGCAGTATCAGGCGGCGCGCGATGCGCTGGCGGCGCGGCCGGACCTGACCATCGAGCGGGTGGAGATCCCCGTTGGCTCGCCGGATTTGCAGCGGCAAATTCTGGGAATTATGGCGCTGGACCTGCCGGTGAGCGTGCTGGATACGGATTTGGCCGCCCTGCGCGAAACGGTCGAGGGGCTGGCGGCGGTCAAATCGGCGGCAGTGCGTTTCGAGGATGGCGTGCTGGAGGTGAGGATCGTTGAGCGGATGCCTGCCATGGTGTGGCGCAACCTGAACCGGATTTACCTGCTGGATGAAGACGGCGTGCGGGTGGCCGAGGTGCCCCGCCGCATGGTGCGGCCCGACCTGCCTTTGGTGGTCGGCGAGGGCGCGGATAAAGCCATGCTGGAAGCCCGCGAGATTTTCTCGGTGCTGGCCCCGCTGGGGGAGCGTGTGCTGGGCCTTGTGCGCATGGGGGAGCGGCGCTGGGATGTGGTGCTGAAGGGCAATCTGGTGATGCTGCCCGCCGAGGGCGGCCCCGATGCCCTGCGCCGCCTGATGGACATTCAGGCCCGCGACAAAGTGCTGGATACCGACATTTCGCTTGTCGATATGCGCGACAGGAACCGGTTGATTTTAAGGCTTAACGAGGGTGCCATGATGGCTTTGCAGGCCGCACGGGCGCGGTTGAACGGAGAAGGTGTATGAACGATTTATTCGAGACCCAGCGCGACATGCGCCACCGTCGGGAGGCCGCCATCAAGCGCGGCGTGATGGCGGTTCTGGATGTGGGGACCTACAAGATTTCCTGCCTCGTTTTGCAGTTTGCCGAAGATAACGCCGAAGCCGATGCGCACGAAATCACCATGCCGCAAATGGGCAGTTTTCGGGTGGTCGGCGTAGGCACGGTGCGCTCCAAAGGGGTTAAATTCGGCGAGATCGTCGATATGAGCGAAACCGAGCGCAATATCCGCGCGGTTGTCGCCAAGGCGCAAAAAATGGCAGAGTTGCGGGTGGACCATGTGATGGTCAGCCTGTCCGGCGGGCGGCCGCGCTCCTATGGGCTTACCGGCGAGGTCGAAGTGGAGCAGGGCGAAGTGACCGAGCGCGACATTGGCCGTGTGCTCGCGAGCTGCGATGTGCCCCCCTTCGGGCAGGACCGCGAGGCCATTCATGCGCTGCCGGTGAACTTCAACCTTGACCACAAATCGGGCCTGTCGGACCCGCGCGGTCAGGTCGGGGCCAGGCTTTCGGTGGATATGCACATGCTCACGCTCGCTGATGCGCCGGTGTATGACTTGCTGGAATGCGTGCAGCGCTGTGACCTCGAAGTCGCGGGGCTGGCCTTTAGCGGCTTTGCCAGCGGGGTTTCCACCCTGATGGAAAACGAACAGCAGCTTGGCGCGGCGATTGTGGATTTCGGCGGCGGCACCACCGCGCTTTCGGTATTTATGCGCAAACATATGATTTATGCCGACGCGGTGCGGCTGGGCGGGGAGCATATCACCAACGATATTTGTCAGGGCCTGCACCTTGGCTATGAGGACGCGGAGCGGATCAAAACATTGCATGGCGGGGTGGTGGCCACCGGCTCTGACAGCCGCGTGGAAATCGAAGTGCCCAACCCGATGGCACAGTGGGAAAATGACCGCCGGACGGTGACGCGCTCGGAGTTGATCGGGGTGATGCGGCCCCGGGTCGAGGAGATTTTGGAGGAGGTGCGGGCGCGGCTCGATGCTTCGGGGTTTGACGGGTTGCCAAGCCAGCGGATTGTGCTGACCGGCGGAAGCAGCGCTATTCCGGGGATCGAGGATTTGGCAGGCCGGATTCTGGGGGGGCAAGTGCGCATAGGGCGGCCATTAAGGGTGCAGGGGCTGCCGCAGGTTTCGGCAGGGGCGGGCTTTTCTGCCGCTGTCGGGCTGGCGCTTCATGCCTCTCACCCGATGGATGAATGCTGGGATTTCGAGATGCCGGTAGACCGGATCGGAGCCAGAAGTCTAAAAGCGGCGATGCGGTGGTTCAAGCAAAATTGGTGAATAGTGCTTCCATAGGTGGAAAATTGCTCATATTGTGTATTACCACAGGATATTGTGGCAAATTTGTGAAAAATAGGTGACGCGGAGTCGCCTTTAAGTTAGCATAACGAATCAACGCAACAGGCGGGAAGCCCCTGAGCGGGGCGGTGAAATAAATAGAGGCGGACAGGACATGGCTTTGAATTTACGTATGCCGGAAACAAGCGACTTGAAACCACGGATCACAGTTTTCGGGGTTGGCGGGGCTGGCGGCAATGCTGTCAACAACATGATCGAGAAAAACCTCGAAGGCGCGGAGTTTGTCGTTGCCAATACCGACGCGCAGGCGCTGAACCAGTCCAAAGCCACAAAAAAGCTGCAACTCGGGGAGCGGATCACCGAGGGGCTGGGCGCGGGGGCCAAGCCGGAAGTGGGCAATGCGGCGGCGACCGAAAGTATTGACGCGATCATTGACCACCTGAGCGGGGCGCATATGTGCTTTATCACCGCCGGCATGGGCGGCGGCACAGGCACCGGCGCGGCCCCGGTGATTGCCAATGCGGCGCGGGAACTGGGCGTGCTGACGGTGGGTGTGGTCACCAAGCCGTTCCAGTTCGAAGGCTCGCGGCGGATGAAACAGGCCGAGGCGGGGGTTG
>JALWPC010000550.1 GCA_026995265.1 Paracoccaceae bacterium | reverse complement strand
TGATGAATCCCATGTAAACGATAATATTATGGCCGGAGATGAGCTGGTAATAAATATCGCCAATCACCGGCACGTCTTTTAGCTGCTCGGCAAAGGGCAGGGTGATCGGGTCAAAGCGCTGGCCCTCGCCCAGTTGCGGGGTGCGCCCGCCAAGGCGAAACCAGTATTGCCCGATCAGCACGGTTATACCCGCCGCAAAAAAGTTGATCGCCACGCCGGAAATAAGCTGGTTGCCCCGCAGGGTGATCGAGGCAAAAGCGTGGATCATCGAGAATACAATCGAGGCCACAATCGCCGCGCCAAGGCCGATCCACACCGCCCAGCCGCCCATCTCCCAGCCGCCATCATAGGCGGGGCCGCCGGCAATGGCCGAAAACGCGCCCGCAGCAAAGGCCGCGATCAGCATTTTGCCTTCCAGTCCGATGTCAAAGATACCGGCACGCTCGGAATACAGCCCCGCAAGGCAGGCGAGCAGCAGGGGCGTGGCGTTGCGCACAGCGGAATCGCTGAGCTGCAACAGGTCATTTGTCAGGAAATCCATCATCTAGGCGACTCCCTTTCCGGCTCGAATGAATATTTTTTCCATCGGAATGCGCACGAGGTTCTCCAGGCTGCCGGTGAACATGATGATCAGCGCCTGAATCACGGTGATCATTTGCGAGGGGATGCCAAGGGCAAATTGCAGCTCGGCCCCGCCCTGGGTGAGAATGCCGAACAGGAAGGCCGCCAGCACCACGCCCACGGGGTGCGAGCGCCCCATCAGCGCCACCGCAATGCCGATAAACCCGGCACCCTCCACCGCGCCCAGCACCAGCCGCTCGGCCTCGCCCTGCACTGTGTTCACCGCCATCAGCCCCGAGAGCGCACCGGAAATCAGCATCGCCACCATGGTGATTTTCATCGGCGAAATGCCCGCATAAACCGCCGCTTTTTCCGAGTGCCCAAAGGCGCGCATTTCATAGCCGAGGCGGGTTTTCCACACCAGCACCCAGACCAGAAACGCAGCAATAAGCGCCATGATGAAGGTGATATTGGCAGGGGCGTTCTTGTCAAAGTCCAGGCCAATCCAGCCGAACATATCATGGAAGGTCGGCAGGGCCGCCGCCTCGGGGAAGGTCGGGCTTTCAGGCAGCGAGCCGGTGGCCTGCATCGGGCCGACCAGAAGGTAACCGATGAGCGCCCCCGCGATCAGGTTGAACATGATGGTGGTGATCACGATATGGCTGCCGCGCTTGGCTTGCAGATAGGCCGGAATCGCCGCCCAGCCTGCGCCAAACACCATGGCTGCCAAGCTGCCAACCACCAGCGCAATCGGCCAGTTCGGCCAGTCAAAAGACAGCATCACCAGCGCTACACCGACGCCCGCAACCCCGGCCTGCCCTTCGCCGCCAATGTTGAACAGCCGCGCATGAAAGGCCACTGCCACCGCAAGGCCGGTAAAGATAAAATTGGTGGTGAAGTAGAGCGTGTGTCCGATGCCGGAAAAACAGCTTGAATCGGTGGTCGGGTTGCACAGCGCGCCTTTGAGCATCACCTGCACCACTTCAACAGGGTTTTGCCCGATGGACAGCACCACCAGCCCCGAGGCCGCAAAGGCCAGCGCCAGTGTCAAGAGCGGGATCAGCCCGAGATCGACCCATTTTGGAAGGTTCTTGTTCATGGTTTTGCCTCCGGATCAACGCCCGCCATCAGCAGGCCCAACTCGCCTTCATTGGTGTTTTCGGGCAGGCGTTCGCCCTGAATAACCCCGTCAAACATCACCAGAATCCGGTCACTCAATGCCTGAATTTCATCGAGCTCCACCGAGACCAGCAAAATCGCCTTGCCCGAGTCCCGCAGGTTCACGATTTGCTGGTGGATAAACTCGATAGCGCCAATATCGACGCCCCGCGTCGGCTGGCCGATGAGCAATACATCAGGATTGCGCTCAATCTCCCGCGCCAGCACGATTTTCTGCTGGTTGCCGCCGGAAAAATGGCTGGCCACAAGCTGCGGAATGGGGGGGCGGATGTCAAACCGTTCCATCTTGCCCCGCGCGTCCTCTTTCATGAATTTCTGGTTGGCGAGGCCCCATTTGCCGCTGTATTCCGGCGCGTTATGGTAGCCAAAAGCGGTGTTTTCCCATGTCATGAAGGGCATCACCAGCCCGCGCTGGTGGCGGTCTTCGGGCACGTGGCTAATGCCGCGCTCGCGCCGCAGCCCCGCATTGGCGTGTTTGGAAATGTCAATTGATTCGCCGTGCATCAGAATTTCGCCCGAGGTCGCCGCGCCAATGCCCGCGATCACTTCCAGAAGCTCCGATTGCCCGTTGCCCGCCACGCCGGCAATGCCCAGAATCTCGCCGCGTTTCAGCTCGAAAGACACATCTTTCAGCCGCTTGACACCGTGCATATCGGTCACGCTCAGGTTTTTCACCTGCATCACGGTTTCACCCACCTCGGCGGGTTTTTTGTCCACTTCCAGCAGCACGCGGCGCCCGACCATGGCTTCCGCCAGTTCCTCCGGCGAGGTGGTGGCGGTTGCGATGGTTTTGGTCATCTGCCCCCGGCGCATCACCGACACCGTGTCGGTCACATCCATGATTTCGCGCAATTTATGGGTGATCAGAACAATGGTTTTGCCCTGCGCCTTCAGGTTGCGCAGAATGCGGAACAGATGGTCGGCCTCGTCGGGTGTGAGCACCCCCGTTGGCTCGTCCAGAATCAAAATCTCGGCTTGGCGGTAGAGCGCCTTCAGGATCTCCACCCGCTGCTGGAAGCCCACGGAAATATCCTCGATCAGGGCATCCGGGTCCACCTCCAGCTCATATTCTTCGGCCAGTTGCCTGAGCACCTTGCGGGCCTTTCGCAGGCTCGGGCCCAGAGTCGCCCCTTCTTCTGCGCCCAGCACCACATTTTCCAGCACGGTGAAGTTATCCACCAGCATAAAGTGCTGGTGCACCATGCCAATGCCCGCCGCGATGGCGTCGTGGCTGTCGTTAATTGTGGTGGGCACCCCGTTGATTTTCACGCTGCCGGAATCGGCCTTGTAAAACCCGTAAAGGATGGACATCAGGGTGGATTTACCCGCGCCGTTTTCGCCGACAATTCCGTGGATCGCGCCTTTGGCCACGGTCATGGAAATGTCTTTATTGGCCTGCACCGGCCCGAAAGCCTTGCTGATGCCAATCAGTTCAATAGCAGGGGCGACTGCATCGAGCCGCCCCGCATTTTCGGTGTTACCAGACATAGGCCTGCCTTATTCTACTGGGCAGGAGTTGTCTGTCATGTAGTCATGCACCTGGATTTCACCCGAGATGATCTTGGCTTTGGCTTCTTCCACAGCCGCCTTCATTTCGTCGGTGATCAGGTTGGCGTTGTATTCGTCCAGCGTGTAGCCGACACCGTCCTGCGCCAGGCCCATAACCTGAATACCGGCGGTGAAGGTGCCGTTATTCTCGTCCATCATGGCGTTGTAAACGGCATTATCCACGAATTTGCGCATCGAGGTCAGCATGGTGCCCGGGTGCAGATAGTCCTGGTTGGCGTCTACGCCGATACCATAAATGCCCGCATCCGCTGCGGCCTGCAGCACACCAAGGCCGGTGCTGCCCGCTGCCGCAAACACAACGTCAGAGCCGTTTTCGATTTGCGTTTTGGTCAGCTCGCCCCCCTTCACAGGGTTGTTCCAGGCCGAGCCGTCGGTGCCGGTCATATTGGCCAGAACGGTGATGTCCGGGTTTACAGCCTTGGCCCCCTGGGTATAGCCGCACTGGAATTTGCGGATCAGCGGAATGTCCATGCCACCCACAAAGCTGATGGTGCCGGTGTGGTCGGCCATCGCGGCCAGCATACCCACGAGATAAGAGCCCTCATGCTCGGCAAACACAACCGAGCGCACGTTGGGCTGGTCCACCACCATGTCGATGATCACGAAGTGGGTGTTGGGGAAATCCTGCGCAACGGTGTTCATGGCGGTGGCGTTTGAAAAGCCGGCCACGATCACAGGGTTGTTGCCCGCCTGGGCAAAGCGGCGCAGGGCCTGTTCGCGCTGGGCGTCGCTTTGCAGCTCGAACTCGCGATAGGCAATGCCGGTTTCGTCCTTGAAGCGCTCGGCGCCGGTATAGGACATTTCGTTGAAGGATTTGTCGAACTTGCCGCCAAGGTCAAAGATCACAGCGGGGTTGGCCTCTGCGTTGGCAAAGGTGGCCGCGCCGACAAGGGCGGTGGTGACGATTAGGGTTTTGAGCAGTTTCATGTATTTCTCCCATACTACAAAAATTCGATTCGATTGGGCGAGCAGAATCCCGCATATCGAATTCGAAGAAACGATAGACAAGTAAAGCGGCTAACGGGGGGGAGGGTCAATGGTTTTTTTACCATTTTGTCACAGGGGGCGGGCTATAACTTGGGGATAGGGGCAGATTTCGCGCTAAATCGAGTATTTGAAGATCAGCGCCGTAAGCGCCGGCCCGTTGATTTGCTTGAAGTATTCCTTGCGTTTGGCCACTTGTTTGAAGCCTGACTTAAGGTAAAGCGCGATGGCGGCGGGGTTGTTTTCAGCCACTTCGAGAAAAATCTCCTTTGCCCCTAAGGTGGCGGCTTTGCAGAGGAAATCCTCCAGCAAACGGGTGCCATGGCCTGCGTTTTGGGCCTCTGGATGCACCGCAATCGTCAAAAGCTCGGCCTCGGGGCCGGCGATTCGGCCCATGGCAAAGCCGTTTTGGTGGGAAATCAGGACCGTGCCACGGGTTTTAAGCAGCGCGGCGAACTCATCGGCCCGCCACGGGCGGGGGGTGGTGAAGCATCGGGCGTGCAGGGCGGCAAGGGCCTCGGGGGGCACCGCTAGATGCCGACGGCGCGCACTTCCACCACTTCGGGAATGAAGTGCTTGAGCAGGTTTTCAATGCCGCTTTTTAAGGTCATGGTCGAGCTTGGGCAGCCCGCACAGGCCCCTTGCATATGCAGATATACAATGCCGCGATCAAAGCCGTGGAAGGTGATGTCGCCACCATCCTGCGCCACGGCAGGGCGCACGCGCGTATCCAGCAACTCTTTGATTTGCTTGACCAAACCGGAATCCGGCCCGTCATGGTCCGCATGGCCCACGGTGCCGCTCTCATCATCCATCACCGGCGCGCCGGATTGGTAATGCTCCATAATTGCGCCCAGAATGGCGGGTTTGATATAGGTCCAGTCCTGCGCATCGGTCTTGGTGACGGTCACGAAATCCGGCCCGAAAAACACCCCCGCAACCCCGTCAACGCCAAACAGCCGCTTGGCCAAGGGCGAGCTTTCCGCCGCCTCCAGATTGGGGAAATCGGCGGTGCCCATTTGCAGCACGGCCTGCCCGGGCAGGAATTTCAGCGTGGCCGGATTCGGGGTGGATTCGGTCTGGATAAACATCGGTGCGCCTCTCTTGCGTTTGCCTAGATATGGTGGGCCTGAGCAAAAAAGTCAAGTAATCGGGGCGCGGCAAAAGGGCTGTTAATCTTTTCAAGGTTTGCCAGAAACAGCGGTCGGAAAACTGTATGATTTTTGTCGGACATCCGTCGGACAAATGGCGTGCGCACAAAAGTTAACGCCACGCCCACCGGGGCCGGTGGGCGCACTTCGATGTGGCTATGACACCGCGATAATCGCCTCTTTGGACATGCTGCCCGGCACGATGGTGATCGGCACCGGCATGTCGCCACTGCTTTTGGCCACAAGCTGGTTCACCAGCGGGCCGGGGCCGGAGCCGGTGGTGCCTGCCCCCAAAATCAGGATCGCCACGTCTTTGTCTTCTTTGAGCTGTGCCATCACCTGCTCGGCCTTCTCGCCCTCGCGAATCACAAGTTCCGGCTCCACGCCTTCCTTGTCGATCATCCATTTGGCGAACACCTTGAAATGCTCCTCGATGCGCTCGCGGGCCTCGGCGCGCATGGTTTCGCCAACCCCGATCCAGTGCTGGAACTCTTCCGGCGCGATGATGCCGAGGATCTCGACCCCCGTGCCGGTTTTCTTGGCGCGAATAGCGGCAAAGCGCAGGGCGTTCAGGAATTCGGGGCTGTCATCCATGACCACAAGGAATTTACGCATCTGGGGGCTCCACATTGTTGCTTTGCCCCATCTTCGCCCAAACGGGGCGCTGGCGCAATGGGGTTGTTGCCGCAGCTAGGGCTGAACCGTGGTAATGGCCGGATTAAGTGGTGCATCGGCCCCGCGCAAAGGCAGGCCACGCGCGATATACCCCGGGCCAACGCCCGAGCCCCCCATGCCCTCCACCACGTCGATAACATTGGTCAGGCCGGCCTGATAAAGCTGAGCCGTGGTGCCGCCGGAGCGGTTGCCGGAATGGCAGATCAGGGCCAGCGGGGTGGCCGGATTCTGGTTGCGGATGGCAAGCAGTTTCTGCACGAAATCGGGGGCGTAAAGGTTGTCTTTCAGCGCCACATCGGCAATGCCGGTTTCGGCCCATTCCTCGGGGGTGCGGATGTCAATCAGCACGATTTCTCCGGCAAGAGCCTTGGCATAGGCTTCATCCGGGGTCATCTGCTGCACCTGGGCATGGGCGCCAAAGGCCATAAAGACAAGCGCGAAAAGCGGGGTGATTTTGGCGAGGATACGCATGGGTTTACTCCTGTGAAATATATTCATTACTTTGCATATATGCGCTGGATCGGGAAATCACGAGTGCGTCAGAGTGTCTGGGCCCGGCGGGGGCAAAAAACGGAGTTTTCCCAACGTGAGTTAAGGGCGTAACTATTTGATAAAGCGGTGTAATACTTGGGCAAATTGACCTCACTAAACTAGTTTAGTGGGGTCAGTTTTTGTGTAAGGTCTGGCGCTCGGAAAACCGGAATTTTGGCACTGGGCAAGGGGGCGTTTTTGCGCTTATCCTAAGGCATGATTGAATTTGAAGACATGAGCGCGGCGCATTGGCCGCAGGTTTGGGCCATTCTGGAGCCGGTGTTTCGGGCGGGGGAGACCTATCCGCAATCGCCGGAAATTTCCGAGGCCGAGGCGCGGGATTACTGGATGAACCCACCGCTGCAAAGCTATGTGGCCATGAATGGCGGCGAAGTGCTCGGAGTGTTTTACATCAAGCCCAACCAACCGACGCTTGGCGCACATGTGTGCAATTGCGGCTATGCGGTGGCGCAAAAGGCGCGCGGGCAGGGGGTGGGTGGCCTGATGTGTGACTACTCGCAGGAAGAGGCGCGGCGGCTGGGGTATCTGGCGATGCAGTTTAACCTCGTTATCAGCACCAATAAGGTAGCCGTGGCCCTGTGGCAGCGCCACGGGTTTGCGATTGTCGGGCGGTTGACAAAAGCGTTTCGGCACAGGCGGCTGGGGCTGGTGGATGCCTTTGTTATGTATAAGGAATTGTAGAGCGGAGATGCCTGACACAGCAGACATTCAAGCCTGCGCCGATATGGTGCGGGCGCGGGACCCGGCGCGGTATCGCGGCGCCATGCGTGCCCCGCCGGAGGCGCGGGGCGGGCTGATGGTGATCTATGCCCTCAACGCCGAGGTGGTGCGGGCCGCCTGGGCGCCGAAAGAGCCCGCCCTTGCCGAAATACGCCTGCAATACTGGCACGAGCAGATCGAGACGCTGTATGCGGGCGCGGCCGCGGATGCCCATCCGGCCTTGCGGGCGATGGCGCGGGCCGATTGGCGGAAATGGGTGGCAAAAGCCGATTTCATTCACCTGATCGGGGCGCGCCGGCTGGATGCACAACCCGCGCCCTTTGCCGATGCGCAGGCGCTTTGGGCCTATCTCGATGCAACCGGGGGCGGGCTGATGGCCATGGGGGCGCGGATACTGCGCATGAATGACCATTACGATACAGCCATTCGCCGCTATGGCCGCGCGGGGGCGCTGGCGGCCTATCTGGCGGCGGTGCCCGCGCTGAAGGCCAGCGGCCGACACCCTCTGCCCGATGAAAGCCCGGCGGCGATTGCGGCTCTGGCGCAGGGCGCACTGGAAGACCTCGACGCCCCCCGCAAATACCGGCTGATGGCGCGGGCGGGGCCGGCAATGCTCACCGCCAGCGAGGCGCGCCCGGTGCTGCAACGGGTGGCGCGCCAGCCCGGGCTTGTCCTTTCGGGCGGGCTGGCACGCTCGGCCTTTCGCCAGCAGGTGCGGGCGCTGGCCTGCGAGCTGTTTCACCTGTGGTAGCGCATTTATGCCCTAACTGCGGACAAAGCCGACAATATCGTAGGTTTTATCCAGAATCGGCTGGGCAATGGCATTCGCCTGTGCCGCGCCCCTGGCCAGAATCCGGTCGATCTCGGCGGGGTCTTGCATCAGCCGCCCCATTTCCAGCGAAATCGGTTCCAGCTTGGCCACCGCGAGGTCGGCCAGCGCGGGTTTGAAGCGGCCCCATTGGGCACCGGCAAACTCGGCAATCACCGCTTCCGGCGTGGTATCGGCGAGCGCTGCATAAATCCCCACAAGGTTTTTCGCCTCGGGGCGGTCTTTCAGCCCCTCAACGGTTTCCGGCAGCGGCGCGGGGTCGGATTTGGCCTTTTTGAACTTCTTGGCAATCAGCGTCGCGTCATCCGTCATATTGATCCGCTCCATATCCGAGGCACCGGATTTGGACATCTTCCTAGAGCCGTCCCGCAGGTTCATCACCCGCGCGGCGGGGCCCTCGATAATCGGCTCGGGCTGGGGGAAGAAATCAACTTTGTAGTCGTGGTTGAACTTGTTGGCGATGTCGCGGGTCAGCTCCACATGCTGCTTCTGGTCCTCGCCCACGGGCACATGGGTGGCGTGATAGGCGAGGATGTCGGCGGCCATAAGCGACGGATAGGCATAAAGCCCCAGCGACACGGCTTCGGCATTTTTGCCGGCTTTGTCCTTGAATTGCGTCATACGGTTCATCCAGCCCACGCGGGCCACACAGTTGAAGATCCAGCCAAGCTCGGCATGGGCGGGCACTTGGGACTGGTTGAACAGAATAGACTTTTCGGGGTCAATCCCCGAGGCAATAAAGGCCGCCGCAAGCTCGCGGGTGGCAAAACGCAGGTCCGCAGGGTCTTGCCATACGGTGATCGCGTGCATATCCACCACGCAATAAATTGACTCGTAATCGGCGTTTTGCATCTCGACAAACCGCTTGATAGCGCCCAGATAGTTTCCCATCGTCAAGCAGCCACTAGGCTTGATGCCGGAAAAGACGCGACGCGTGAATTTCGCTTCGGTCATGGTATGGTCCCTTTCATTGGGGGTGGATAATGCCGCGTTATCGCGCGCCTGAAGGGGCGCGTCAACAGGAGGGCGAAGATGCAGAGCCAGAATTTTGAACCGCTGCCGTGGTCGATCAAATATATCGCGGGGGTGCTGGCGGCGGTGGAATTGCTGCTGAGCGCCAGTGACGCGGGGTGGCTGCCCAACCCCTACCTGCGACAGAGTGCGTTTCTTTATGCGGCGTTGTGGCCGGATTTGGCGCAGGGCAACTGGGGCGGGATTTACCCGGGGCAGGGCTATGTGATGCTGCTGAGCCACGCCTTTTTGCACGGGAGCCTTTCTCATATGGCATTGAACACGGTGATCATTCTGGCGCTGGGCAAACGGCTGGGGGCGGTGCTAAGCAACGGACAGTTGCTGCTGCTTTATGGGGCCAGCGCCGTGGCGGGCGGGGCGCTTTTCGTGCTGCTGTCGCGGGAGAGCGGGCCGATGATCGGAGCCTCCGGCGCGGCCTTCGGGTTTTTCGGCATTTGGAAATATTTTGAGTTTGCGGCGCGCCGCCGGATGGGGCTGAGCCTGATGCCGATCTGGCAATTCATCGGCGTGCTGGCGCTCTTGAATGTCGCGATGTGGTATTTGCTTGATGGCGGGCTGGCATGGGAGGCGCATCTGGGCGGCTTCCTTGCAGGCTGGCTGTTGGGCACGGTTTTTGCGCGGGGGTCTGGACAAGCAGGCAGAGGGCCGCGTAGATAGCGCGATGGAAGATAAACCACGCAAAAAAGAACGGGCCTTTAATCCGGTTTCGCCGATTGTGGTGGTGCTGGTGCTGGTTATGGTCGGGGTGGAACTGGTGTTCCAGGCTGCCGAACACGGGTTGATCGGCGGGCCGCAGGCAACGGGCTGGCGGGTTGAAATGATGCGGTTCTTTGGCTTTCACAAAGCGGTTTTCGCACATATTTTAAAGGGCGGCCAGATTGAGCCCAAGGTGATTTGGCCGTTTTTGAGCTACCTTTTTATTTACCGCTCCTTTATGCACACCCTGATTGCCGCCGCGTTGATTTTGGCCCTGGGCAAGATGATAGCCGACATGTTTTCCGGCCTCGCGGTGGCGGTGCTGTTTGTGGCGTGCGGGCTGGCGGGAGCGCTGGCTTTTGGCTGGCTTTCCAAGGACGGGGGCTTTCCGCTGGTAGGAGCCTATCCTGTGTTTTACGGCTTTATCGGCACCTTTACCTGGATTCAGATTTTTGATTTGCGGGCAAAAGGGAAAAGCATTTTGCCTGCGTTCAGCTCCATAATCGGGCTCCTGGTGTTGCGTATCGGCTTTATGCTTTATGCAGGGGTGGCGAATGATTGGGCGGCGGATCTGGCAGGGCTGATCACCGGCTTTCTGCTGGCCTATATTCTGGCACCTGACGGTAAAGACCGAATTCGCGGCTGGGTGCAGGCGATCCGCGAACGCTAGGGTTTTAATGGCACATTTCCGGAATCGGACCCGATACAAATTCAATGTTTTTAATAACTACGTTCCTAGGTATCTAGGAATGTAATTATAAAGATTTCAGGAATAAAATCATCATTTTGCGAGTGTTTTGCGGGCAATTTCTCAATAATCAGCGGCGCAGCATAGCCCTTAGCTCCGCAGGGCGCAGGGCCCCGGTGAGCATTGCCGCGGCCCCGTAAACCGCCATGCCCACAACGACCAGCCCCGCCAGCGCCCCATAGCGCAGGGGTGAGCCGATCAGCCACGGGGCCAGCAGGTATTGCGCGCCGATCAGGGCCGCGCCCATGGTGGCGCTGGCCAGCAGGATTCGTGGCAGCTTGGCTTTCAGGCGCGCATCCAGTGCGGCGGCGGGGCCGAGCCTTCGGGCCCCGAACCACAGGAGCAAGAGCATCGACCAGCCCGCCACCGTGGTGCCGATGGCAGCGGCGAGGAAGCCGAGATAGGGCGCAAGGCCAATGGCCAGCCCTGCATTGATCACCATGGAAACCAAGGCATAGTGAAACGGGGTTCTGGTGTCTTCACGGGCGAAAAACAGCGGGGCCAGCACTTTGGCGAGCACAAAGCTCGGCAGGCCCGCGCCGTAAACCGCCACCGCAAGGGCGGTGTTGGCGGTGTCCGCCGCATCAAACGCGCCGCGCTGGAACAGCACCGAGACCAGCGCCCCCGGGATCACCATCAGCGCCACGGCCGAGGGGAGCGTGAGGGCCAGCGAGAATTCGGCGGCGCGGTTGAGGCTTTGGTTGCCGCCCGCATCATCCCCCGCGCGCAAGCGGCGGGAGAGGTCCGGCAGCAGCACCACGCCAATGGCGATGCCCACCACCCCGAGGGGGAGCTGGTAGAGGCGGTCGGCATAGGAAAGCCAGGCCACCGCGCCGTCAAAATAGGACGCCACTTGTCGCCCCACCAGAAGGTTGATCTGCACCACGCCGCCCGCCAAAGCGGCGGGGAGTGCGATGAGGGCGAGGCGCTTCATATCGGGGCTTAGGCGCGGGCGGCGGGGCAGCAGGGTGATGCCCGCTTTCTGCGCCGCCCGCCAGACCAGCGCCATTTGCGCAACGCCCGCCAGCAGCACCGCCCATGAAAGCACCCGCCCCGTTTCCCAGCCCATGGCATGGGCCAGATACATGGCGGCAACGAGGATGATGTTGAGCAGCACCGGCGCGGCGGCAGCGGCGGCAAAGCGGCCAATGGCGTTCAGGACACCGCTCAGCAGTGCCGCCAGCGAGATGAACAGGATGTAGGGAAAGACGATGCGGCCATAATCGACGGTGAGGGCAAAGCGGGCGTCATCGGCAAAACCGCTGGCCATGGCCAGCACCAGAAAGGGCATGAAGATTTGGCCAAGCAGCACCGTGGCCAGCACGATGCTGGCAAGGCCGGAAAAGGCCTCGCGGGCGAAGTCTTCGGGGCTGTCGCCCGCCTCCACCTTTTTGGCAAACATCGGCACGAAGGCGGTATTGAACGCGCCCTCGGCAAAGAAGCGGCGGAACATGTTGGGCAGGGAAAAGGCGATCAGGAAGGCCTGGGCCATGGGGCCGGAGCCCATGGCGCTGGCGATCATGATGTCGCGCACAAAGCCCAGCACTTTGCTGAGCAGGGTCCAGATGCCCACGGTGAAAAACCCCGAGGCCAGGCGGATTTTGCGGATCATGCCTCATCCTTTTTGATGATGGCTTTGTAGAGTTTCTTCTCCAGCAACCGGCGTTTCTCCGCGCTGTGGAGCTTGAGGCCGAAAAGGTCTTTCACGTAAAACGTATCCACCGCCTGCTCGCCATAGGTGGCGATAATCGCCGAGGCAATCGAGATGTTATTGGCGGAGAGTGTGCGGGCGATGTCGTGGATCAGGCCGGGGCGGTCGCGGGTATCCACCTCGATGATGGTGTAAATCTCCGAGCCCTCATTATCAAAGCTGATGGTGGTGGGCACCTTGAAATCCCGCTCGCGGGGCTTGATTTTGTCGCGGGGCTTCAGGGCGTCGCGAGTGATGACCTCGCCGCCAAGGGTGCGGGAAATCATCTTGCGTAATCTTGTAAGCCGCGACTTTTCATAGGGCGCGCCGTCAGAATCCTGAATCCAAAATACCGCCGTCGCCAGCCCGTCGGAGCTGG
>JALWPC010000549.1 GCA_026995265.1 Paracoccaceae bacterium | reverse complement strand
GCGCCCCGATTCGCAGGGTGTCGCCCTCATCGAGGCGCCTGAAGCCCAGCGGCATGGGGGCGACCACATCGGCAAAGTTGAAGGGGCGCTCGGCGCGGCGCTTTTCGTAGAAATCGGGGTCCATGCCGGCGCTGCGGTAAAAGGCCAGGGTTTCCTCGGGCCATGTTTCCTGAACATCCAGTGTGAGCATACGGGCAAACAGCCATGCGGTGCGGGTGGTCCAAAGCTCGGCCCCGTGGGCCGATTGCAGCCAGCCCGCCATGCCCACATGGTCCGGGTGGTGGTGGGTGAGGATCACCCGCCTGATCGGGCGGCCCTTCAGCGGCCCCGCCATCAGCGCTTGCCAAAGGGTGCGGCCTTTCTTCGAGTTCATCCCCGCGTCAATCACCGTCCAGCCGTCCCCATCTTCCAGCGCATAGATGTTGACATGGTCAAGCTTCATCGGCAGGGGCAGGCGTATCCAGTGGATACCCTCGGCAACCTCGATCATCTCGGTCCCTTCGGGCGGGGTTTCATGCGGGAAAACAAGTTGGCTCATGGGGGTGCTCCGGTGGTTCTGGGTGCGTCCCTCCCCCCCCCCGCTTGCGGGGGTGGAGGCGGGGCTTTGCGGCAGGAGGGGCCTTTGCAGCTACACCGCCAGCGGGTCCGCATAAAGCGGCGCCGCCCCTTCACAAGCCGCCTCACAAAGCGGGCCGACCTGCGCCATAAGCTGGCGAATGTGGAAGGCCGCCAGCGGCATCCGCGCCCCGTCGGCCTGTGCCGCCCGCAGCAGGTAATGCCCGCCGAGTGTGAGCGCAAAGGCCCGCAGATAGGGCACGGCACCGGCGAAACGGTCGTTCAGCCCCGCGTCCAGCATCCAGGCGGTGGCCCGTTCCAGATGCTCGACCGCCGCGCTCAGGCGCGGATGCGGGCCGCCTGTGGCCGCCGTTGCCCTGATTTCATCGAGCAACGCCCGCGCCGCCGTGCCGCCGTCCTTCAGCTTGCGCCCGACCATATCCATGGCCTGAATGCCGTTGGTGCCCTCGTAAATCGCCGTCACCCGCACGTCGCGGTAAAACTGCGCCGCGCCGGTTTCCTCGATATAGCCCATGCCCCCATGCACCTGCACGCCCAGCGCGGCCACCTCGCAGCCAACATCGGTGCCAAAGGTCTTGGCGATGGGGGTGAGGAAGGCAGCGCGGGCGGCCTGGGCCTCGTCACCATTGGCGCGGGCAAGGTCAAGGCTGATGGCGCAATCAAGGCAAATGGCGCGGGCGCTCTGGGTGAGCGCCTTCATGGTAAGCAGGTTGCGGCGCACATCGGCATGGCCGATAATGGTGCTGAACCCCTCCACGGGCGGGCGCCCCTGCCTGCGCTCATGGGCATATTCCAGCGCCTGCTGATAGGCCGCCTCGGCTTGCGAAAGCCCCTGAATGCCCACGCCAAGGCGGGCATTGTTCATCATGGTAAACATCGCCGCCATGCCGCCGTTTTCCGCCCCCACCATCCAGCCGGTGGCCCCTTCAAAGGCCATCACGCAGGTGGGCGAGCCGTGCAGGCCCATCTTGTGCTCAAGGCTCACCGCCCGCAGGCTGTTGGCCGCGCCGGGGTTGCCCGCCGCATCCGGTATGAACTTGGGCACCGCAAACAGCGAAATCCCCTTGGTGCCCGCCGGAGCGCCGGGCAGCCGCGCCAGCACCAGATGCACGATATTCTCGGCCACATCGTGGTCACCCCAGCTGATGAAAATCTTTTGGCCCGTAATGCGATAGCTCCCGTCGCCGTTATCCTCGGCCTTGGTGGTGAGCGCCCCCACATCGGAGCCTGCCTGCGGCTCGGTCAGGTTCATGGTGCCCGTCCACTGGCCCGAAACCAGCTTCTCAAGGTAAATATCCTTCAGCGCGTCGGAGGCATGATGCTCCAATGCCTCGATCTGCCCCTGGGTCATCAAGGGGTTGAGCGCCAGCGACAGGCAGGCGCTCGACATCATCTCGTTCACCGCCACGGTGAGCGCCATCGGCATCCCCATGCCGCCATAGGCTTCCGGCCCGTTCATACCAACCCAGCCGCCCGTCGCCAGCGCGTGGTAGGCTTCCCTGAACCCCGGCGTGCAGCGCACCATGCCGTTCTCCAGCTTCGCCCCTTGCTGATCGCCAATCCGATTAAGCGGTGCAATCTCGCCCTCGGCCAACTTGGCGGCCTCGTCCAGAATTGCCGCTGCCGTGTCCAGCGTGGCATCTGCAAAAAGCGATGTTTCCCCCAGCCGCGTCCCACCCAGAACGTGCTCCAGCAAAAAAGTGATCTCCGATACCGGCGCGCGATAAGCCATGAATGCCTCCCGATTCAACGTATTGGTTTTCCCCAGCCTAGGGGGCAGGGCAAAGTTCAGCAAGCCAAACCTGACGTAAAGGTAAGGCAAAGCCCGCTCCAGCTTGCCTTTGCCTCGGGGAGGGCCGACGGTTAGCTCTTGGGGAAACAATGGTTTCCAGCCCCCCCCCGCTCGGCAAAGGCAGGTTTTTCGCAAGCGAAAAACCGGAGGCCCTGACGGGCGATGGCCTCGGCTTCGCCTCGGTGGCGGCGCGTCAAACATTATGTTTATGGCGAGGTCACGCCCGCGCCGCCCGCGACGTTCGTGCTTGTGGCGGGTTCATTGAGGGGCTTTGCCCCTCTGGCGCAAGCGCCATTCACCCCAGGATATTTGCCCAATTTGGAAAAATGTGAACTTCATTCTTCCATAAATACTCATCAAAACGGGCCACAAGCGCAGATGTTGCAGCGCGGCGCGGGTGGAGAGGTGCCAAGTAGAGCAAGGGTTGACGCGCCACTAGCCCCGTTTAAACACCATGAGTTCGGCCACTTCCACTTCGCCCATTTCTAGATGCGGGCAGGCTTTGGCGATGGTTAACGCCGCATCCATATCCGCCGCCTTCACCACGGAATAGCCGCTGAGCTCCCCCGCGCGGGTGCTGCCATCCGCCGCCACAATGGTCGGGGCCTTGAACGGCGTGCCGAAATTGACGATGTCCTCACCAAGGTCCTGCATCCACTTGCTCCAGCGCGCCTTCGCGGCCTCGCCGGCTTCTTTGGACTCCGGCTGTCCGGCCCCGTGATAGATGATGATAAATTCCGGCATGTGATTGCTCCCGTGGTTGTTATGCTGCGAGCCTAGCAGGGAATGGGCCTTGAGAATAGCCTCAAGCCCGCCCGCCCTCGGCGCTCAGCATCCGGGGGTCTATCCCGAGCTTCCCGATGGCCGCTTGCCATTTATCGGCATCCTTCGCGGCGAACACCAGATCCGGGTCCACATCGGCAATCAGCCAGCCATTGGCT
>JALWPC010000548.1 GCA_026995265.1 Paracoccaceae bacterium | reverse complement strand
GGTAGACGTGCGCCCCTCGGCCGCGATCCGCTCGGTATTGCCATTCCCGAACCGCACCTCCACCGCCTTCAGCCCCAGCCGCCCGCTTGTATTCACCACCTCGGCCCCCTTCAGGTGCCGAAACGCGGTTTCACTGGCGGCCTCGGGGCGCACGTCTACCAGCGTCACCTCCGCCCCCGCCTTCACGAGGTCATGGGCGGTGCGCGCGCCCTCATCATTATTGGCAAACACCACCCAGCGCTTGACGGGCAGCACGCCGAAGCGGTGGATATAGGTGCGCAGGGCCGAGGCCAGCATAATGCCGGGGCGGTCGTTATTTGGAAAGGCAATGGGGCGCTCATGGGCACCCCCTGCCAGAATGGCGTGCTTGGCCACGATGCGCCAGAAGATTTGCTGCGGGGCGCCTTGAGCCTCGGCCAAATGGTCCGCCACCCGCTCCAGCGCGCCGTAGGTGGAGCCGTCATAGGCCCCCGTCACCGTGGTGCGCTTCATCAGGGTGACATTGGGCAGGCTGGCCAGCTCGGCCACCGCCTCGCGCACCCACGGGCGCAGGGGGGAGTCCTCGCCCTGCACGCGGCCGCCAAAGACGAAATCTTCCTCGGCCAGCACCACCCGCGCGCCGCTGCGCGCCCCTGTAAGCGCCGCCATCAGGCCCGCGGGGCCCGCGCCGATCACCAAAAGGTCGCAATGCTTCCAGGCCTTGTCATAGCTCGCCGGGTCCGCCTGCCCCGAGAGCCGCCCCAACCCGGCTGCGCGGCGGATGAGCGGCTCCCAGAGGCGATGCCACGCGCCCCGTGGCCACATGAAGGTTTTGTAGTAAAACCCCGCGCCAAGGAAGGGGTGGGCGAGGTCGAGCACCTCTTTCAGGTCAAACTTCAGGCTCGGCCAGCGGTTCTGGCTTTGGGCGGTGAGGCCTGCAAACACCTCCTGCGTGGTGGCGCGGGTGTTGGGCAGGCGGTGTGCGCCCGTGCCGATTTCAAGAAGTGCGTTCGGCTCTTCCGAACCCGCGGTGAGCACCCCCCTTGGCCGGTGATATTTGAAGCTGCGCCCCATCAGCCGCACGCCGTTTGCGAGCAGAGCCGAAGCCACGGTATCGCCCGGGTGGGCGCAATAGCTCTGACCGTCAAAGGTAAACGGAATCGAGCGCGAACGGTCGATCAGCCCGCCTTTGGGAAGCCTGCTCATTGCCCCGCCTCCTTTACCGAAATCACTTCGTGGGTGGAGACATTGCGCACCACCTCCAGCCATGCGCGGCAGCCCATGACGTGCTGCCATAGCTCGGCATGGTCACCCACAGGATTATCGCGCAGGTAAGTGCTGGCAAAATCGCTGCCGCGCGCGGTTTTGGCGTCGCCATAATAGCTGAACTCGCGGCTGTCTCTTTCTCCGCAATGGGGGCAGGTTATGCGCATATCAGTGTAACCCCGGGCGCGCGCCGGTGCCCTCTTCGTTGATCAGATGCCCCGTTTCAAAGCGGCTCAGGCGGTAGGCGCTGGCATAGTCCGGCGTGGCCCCCGTGGCCAGCAGTTGCGCATAGGCGCTGCCCGAGGCCGGAATGGCCTTGAAGCCGCCATAGCACCAGCCGCCATTGAAGTAGAGGCCCGCAATGTGGGTTTTGTCGATGATCGGCGAACCGTCCATGCTCATATCCATAATCCCGCCCCAACTGCGCAGCATCCGCGCCTTGCCCAGCGCCGGAATCATGCTCATCCCCGCCTCGGCCACATGCTCCATGCGCCCCAGGCCGCCGCGCTGGGCGTAGGAATTATAGCCATCAAGATCACCGCCAAACACCAGCCCGCCCTTGTCTGACTGGCTGATGTAAAAATGCCCGACGCCGAAATTCACCACCGTGTTGATAAACGGCTTCAGCCCCTCGGTGACAAAGGCCTGCAACACATGGCTTTCAATCGGAAGCCAAATTCCGGCCATGGCGGCCACTTGAGAGGAGCGCCCCGCTACACAAATCGCCACCTTGGCAGCCTTAATCGCCCCGCGCGAAGTCTCCACCCCGCGCACCACGCCGCCCGTGATGTCAAAGCCCGTGACCTCGCAATTCTGCACAATATCAACGCCGAGCCTGTCGGCCCCCCGCGCATAGCCCCAGGCCACCGCGTCATGGCGGGCCGTGCCCGCCGTGCGTTGCAGCAAACCGCCCCTGATCGGAAAGCGCTCACTGTCGAAATTCAGGAATGGGGCATAGGCCTGCACGCCTGCACGGTCCAGCATCTCCACCGCGTCGCCCCGCGCCAGAATCATATTGGCGCGGCGGGAAAAACTTTCCATCTGGCCATCGGAATGGCACAGCTCCAGCAAGCCGCGCGGGGAGAACATGACGTTGAAATTCAGCTCCTGGGAAAGCCCCTGCCACAGCTTCAATGAGTGCGAATAAAACGCCGAATTGCCCTTTTGGCCGTAATCCGCCCGCACAATCGTAGTATTGCGCCCGACATTGCCGCCGCCGATATATCCCTTTTCCAGCACCGCCACATTGCGCACCCCGTGGGTTTTCGCCAGATAATAGGCCGTCGCCAAGCCATGCCCGCCGCCCCCGATGATCACCACGTCATAGCTCGGCTTTGGCGCGGGGGAGCGCCAGAGCGGCTGCCAGCCCCTGTTGCCGCTCAGCCCCTGCTTGAAAATGTCCAGAACCGAATAATTCATGGCGCCAACTAGACCCCCAAACCGCGCGCTGATCAAGCAAAATTCCCCGCCCGTGCGGGCCGCTGTATCAAGGGAGCGGGCACCCGGCGCGTGCCTGACAGGATTCGCTGCACCGACAGGCCGGGCTTGCGCTTGAAAATTGCACGCCGTTAAAGGCGCTCTACCCCGTATACACCCCGCACACCTGTAGGCCGAGCCCTGCACCCCGCCGACGGGAAAATCGGGAAGAATTTGGCTCTGCCATGGGCTAAATTTCGTGCAGTCTGTAAACTTTGTGACACTGGCCGCATCCGAAAAGTGATAGCACCTCTGTATTGTAAATTTGTCCGGCAGGCCGGTTTTAGTCTGCCCGTCGATATTATTGGAGAGGAGCTGTTCATGGCCAAGGAAAAAATTCTGGATGTCAAAAAGTGCGAATTTACCACCGCCGGGCTGAAAATGGTAAAAGCGCCTAAAATGTCGTTCGTGGTTGTTGTGGATATAGACAAAGCCATGGAAAAAGCCATGAAAAAAGACCCCCTCCTGATGCAGGACATGGCCGATGCGGCCGAAAAGACCTACAAAAACTTTTGCAAATCCATCAACCAGAAGCTCGCCACGTTTGACAAGCTCTTTGTCACCATGGCCGACAAGGGCGCGCCGGAAGCCATGATGAAAAAACAGGTGGCCGGCCTTAAAAAAACCATCGAAAACGAGGTGGCCGTGGGCGAAAAGGCCGCCGAGCTTGCGGTGATCGGCGAATTCAACAAGCTCAAGTCAAAAAAGAAAGACTGGAAAAAGTTCAAGATCAAGGTCACGGTCTCGATTGTGGGCACCGTCACCGGAATGGTGACCTCTATTGTGCTGATGGCCACGTCTCCCTTTACCGGCGGCGCGGGCGGGGTGATCGCCATTGCCGGCCTGTTCAAATCCACCGCGCAACTCACCAAGGACATCGGCGCGATTGCGATCAGCATCGATAAAGCCGTGAAACTGATGGACAAAACCTCGAAAATTGTGCTGAAAACAGCCGAGAGCAAAGGGGTTTTCACCGCCAACGAGGCCTCTGCCGCCGTGTTGCAGGAATTTATCGGCATTTCCCAGCCCTCCTTCAAAACCCTGTCCGAGCAAGGCGATGTTGTAAAGGCCAAACACGCGCGCCTGGTGGTGCGGGTGCATGATGTTGCCAAAGACCTGAACAAGGTTCTGAAGCTTCAGAGTAAGGTCAGAAAAGAGTTTCTGGCCGAAGCCGCCAAAAAGCTGAAAACCCATCCGACCTCGAAAAAGAAGGAAAACCTGAAAAAGATTGAAAAGCAATTGGATGCGGTATTGGGCGAAAACTACAATACCGTTCAAACCTTGATTGAAAAAGTTATCCGTATGAATAGTGACGCCAAGAAATGGGAGCCGGAGATCAAGCGATTGATGGCGATTGTGAAAAAGCTGGAAAAAATGGATACAAAGGGGCTGAAGGTGCTCCGCGAGGCGCTAAAGATCGTAGGGGTGGGGCTGTCAGTGATCGACGGCAACAAGATTTCCACTACTGCCGGAGACCTGACCAAGGCGCTGGTGCCCGCCGGGGCTGGCTATGTCTATGATAAAATTGCCTCCAAAGCGCTGGACGGAACGGTATTTGACGCCGCCTGACACTAAGGGTATAGAAGCCCTCGAAACCCCTATTTTTTGAGAGCCTCCATGCCTAAAATCAACGGAAACGAAATCAAACCCGGCAATATCCTAGAGCACGAAAACGGCCTGTGGATTGCGGTGAAGGTGAACCATGTGAAGCCCGGCAAGGGCGGGGCCTTTGCCCAGGTGGAGCTGAAAAACCTGCGCACCGGCACCAAGCTCAACGAGCGCTTCCGCTCGGCCGACAAGGTGGAAAAGGTGCGGCTCGACCAGAAAGAACAGCAGTTTCTTTACGAGAGTGATGGCATGCTGGTGTTCATGGACACCGAAACCTATGAGCAAATCGAGCTGCCCGCCGACATCCTCGGCGAGCGGCGGCCGTTTTTGCAGGATGGCATGACCATCCAGATCGAATTTCACGAGGACGAGGCGCTGAGCGCGCAACTGCCGCAGAAGGTCACCTGCACCGTGGTGGAGACCGAACCGGCGGTCAAGGGCCAGACCGCGGCCAACAGCTTTAAACCGGCGGTGCTCGACAACGGCGTGCGGGTGATGATCCCGCCCTTTGTTGGCCAGGATGAACAGATCGTGGTGAACACCGAAACCATGGAATATGCCGAGCGCGCCTGAACGCGCCCGGCCCTCCGGTTATGGGCGAACGTAGCTCCAGCCCTGTTCCTGAAGGGTGATCAGTTGCACCACGCCCGAGGGCACCACTTCGGCTTCGCTCAACAGCTCAACCGGGCCGCCCGCCTTGGCTTCCATCTTGTGCAATGTGTTGCCACAGGCGGCAAAGGTCACGCCGTCCAGCTCCAGTGCAATAGTAGAAATGCGGTCCGCTACCGGCGAATTGTCGACGCGATACATGTTCAGGCCCGGGCCATAGGCCACGATCTGGATTTCCACCGTATCGCCGATACTCTCGTAATATTTGTTAACGTTCTGCACATTATTCAGCGTCAGGTTCATCAGCTTGGGGTCGTTCTGGTCCACATGGAACACCACCCGGTGGTTTACCCCTTCTGCCAGGGCCGGCATGGCCAGCCCGATCATAACCGCAAGTGCGACGGCAAATTTCTTCAGCATTTTTCTCTCCCTTTTGGTTGGTGAAGCGCGCTTGTGCCCGCTTCCTGCCCACAGGTTTGCACAGAATGTCGCAGGGATAAACTCGGAATTACCCGTGTTTATTGGGTTTTTCTCCTAGGGTTTCCCCTAGGTCATAGCCAAAGCGGGTGGCGAGCTGCACCAGATGGGCCGAGCTGCCCGCGCGGGTTTTTTGCAGCAGATTGGCGCGGTGGTATTCAATGGTTTTCAGGCTCACCCCCAGCGTGGCCGCGATCTCTTTTGAGGGCTTCCCCGCGCAAATCAGCGCCAGAACCTCACGCTCGCGCCTGGTGAGGCGCTCAAACAGCGCGATGGTCTTGGTGGCTTCCTTGCTGCGCTCGGGCGCGGGCTCCTCGGTTTTTGCCTTTGGTGGCTTGCGCCGAAGGGCAAAAATTCCGGCCAATGTGAGCAGGGCGAAGCCCGCGAGCAGATACGGCCAAATCCGCCCCGTGCTATCGCGGGCCGCATAGGCCTCTATCAGCGCCCGCACCGGCTCGTAAGAAAGCGGCGCAGTCCAAATATCCTGCAAGCCACTGTCGCCGTTCTGGGTGTTAAGCAGAGCCAGCGCCACCGATTCGCGCAGGCGCTTATCCACCCCCGGCACCACGGTAAACGGCCATTCCGGCATCAGCTCACCGCTGACCTGATAGGGGAAATCCATCTGGCTATTGCTGCGCAGCACCACGAACTCATCCATCGAAAACCGGCCTTCAGCGGCCAGCTTTTCCAGCAGGCCGCCACGGATAATGCCGGCGTCCACGTCGCCCTCCCGCACGGCGCGGATGATTTCATCATGGGGAAAGCCCATGAATTTCATTGGCTTAAGGTCAGTGAACGGGTCTATGCCTTGCGCCATAAAGGCCTGCCAGCCAAGCTGGAAGCCGCCAAAAGCCTCGGGGCTGACGGCCGCCACCTGCTTGCCGCGCAGGTCGCCAAGGGTGTGAATACCGCTATCGGCGCGGGCAATAATGGCGACGCCAAAGCGCATAAGCCCGCCCGCCTTTTCGCGTGTCGCCAAAGGGCTGAGGCCGAATTCGCGGGCCAGGGCCACATAATGGCCCGGGTTGGTGACGAGGAATTCCAGTCGGCCGGAGCTCAGGGCCTCCGGGGTGGATACCAGCGTCAGCGGCACCAGCTCAAAGCGCCAGCCCGCCACCGCGCGGCTCAGATAATCAGCCAGCGGCTGCCACTCGGTCACCGTGGTTTCCACCCCGCGAAAGGCCAGCACCCCGATATGGGCCACGCGGTCCCCGGCCCAGGCCGCGCCCGCCAGCCATAGCCATGCCAGAATGTGAAGGATCCGCCCCATGGCCCAACCCTAGCCGCGCGCGGCGCTGCAATCAATCGCCCCCTTGGCCTTTGGGGAAAAACCCCCTATAGGAGGCGCTGACCAAGCTATTAGGTGAACCCGATGTCCCAAGCCTCCGCCAATCTGAACCTGATGATCAAGGCCGCCCGTGTGGCCGCCCGCAAACTGATTCGTGACTTTAACGAGGTCGAGAACCTTCAGGTTTCTGCCAAAGGGCCGGGGGATTTCGTGTCCCGCGCCGACAAAATGGCCGAGCAGACGATTCGCGAGATTCTCACAGAGACACGGCCGAATTACGGCTTTCTGGGCGAGGAATTTCCCGAGGTTCCGGGCAAGGATCCGACCCGGCGCTGGATAGTTGACCCGCTTGACGGCACCACCAATTTCCTGCACGGCCTGCCCCATTGGGCGATTTCGATTGCGCTGGAGCATAGGGGCGAGATCGTGGCGGCGGTGGTATATGACCCGGTCAAAGACGAGCTTTTTGCTTCGGAAAAGGGTGCGGGGGCCTGGGTGAATGATCGCCGATTGCGTGTGTCGGGGCGCACCAATATGATCGAAACGATCTATGCCACCGGCCTGCCCTTCGGGGGCCGCGCCGACCTGCCGGAAACCCTCGCCGACCTGGGGCGGATTCTGCCGGTCTGCGCGGGCGTGCGCCGCTGGGGCTCGGCAGCGCTGGACCTCGCCTATGTGGCGGCGGGGCGCTATGACGGCTTCTGGGAGCGGAGGCTGAAGCCGTGGGACATGGCCGCCGGACTTTTGCTTGTAAAGGAAGCGGGCGGGCTGGTTGATGGCATGGTGAAGGGGGATAACCCATTGGTAACAGGCGAAGTTATCGCCGCTGCCGAACCGATTTATGATCGGTTCGCAAAGCTGGTGCGCGGGGAATAGCGCCGAGCGCGCGCCTCCGCGGCGACCCTCCGGGCCACCTTGTCGGCGCGGATCGTGCAAGCACGATCTATCTACTCGACCAGCATGCGCAGCCCATTCAGCACGTCCTGTCGCATGGCGAGGCGCAGGCTGGGTTCGTCTCCCGCCCTGAGCGCCGCAAGGATTTTGCGGTGGTTGATAGAGGCGGATTGCCGCTGTTTACGGCTATAGAGCTGCCGCATGGTCGGGCCGGATTGCAGCCAGACCGTTTCTACCATGGCGAGCATGGCGGGGGCCTGGGCGCGCAGGTAAAGGCTGCGGTGGAATTCAAGGTTGAGCCGCACGTATCCGGCGGCGTCCTGCCGGATAATCATCTGGTCGATGGTGTCGTTCAGGGCTTCCATGCGGTCGATCAGCACCGTGTGGGCGCGGGGCAAAGCGCGGCTGGCAAGCTCCGGTTCCAGCAAGGCGCGCAGGGCGGCGAGTTCCTCGATGCGGTCATTGGTCAGCTCCGGCGTAGTGACGCGCCCCGAAGGCGACAGGCTGAGCGCGCCCTCGGCACAGAGCCGCCGGACAGCCTCGCGCACGGGGGTGATGGAAAAGCCGAAATCCCTGGCGACGCCACGCAGGGTGAGCGCCATACCCGGTTCCATGGTGCCGTTCATGATGTCGCCGCGCAGGCGGCGGTAGACCTGCTCATGGGCGGGCGGGGCATCGGGTGTGGTTTTCTCGGCCATGGGTATTTGTGATCACAAATGCGCGGTCCGTCAAGGGGCTTTGAAGTCAAACCGGTGCAACTGTGCGCCGTTTTGCTGAAGCCAGCGGCGGGGGGTGGGGTAATCCGGCATCAGCCCGGCGACCTCGGCCCAGAAGGCTTTGGCGTGGTTCATCTCCCGCAGATGGGCGACCTCATGGGCAACGACATAGCGCAGAACCTCGGGTGGGGCGAGCATAAGGCGCCATGAAAACATCAGGTTACCGTCGGAACTGCAAGAGCCCCAGCGGGAGCGGGGGTCGCGCAGGCTGAGCTTGCGGAAAGGCTTGCCGATGGTGGCGGAATCCGCCTCTGCCAGTTTTGTGATCACATCCCGCGCGCGGGCTTTGATAAAGCACGCCAAAACCGGCCCCATGGGGCGGGTTTCAGGCAGAAACAGGGTGCCGGGGGCCAGAGTGACCCGTGATTTGCTATGCGTTTGCAGCAAAAACGATTCGCCGTGCAGGGAAATGGTGAGGCCCGCGGCAATCACCACCCGCTCGGGCAGCTTGCCCACATGCGCCCGCAACCACCCTTCCTGATCCTGCAAAAACCGCCTGGCGGCCTTCAGGCTGCCGCGCTGGGGCAGGCTCAGGCGCACCACGCCGTCCGCGGCGCTCACCCGCAGGGTCATGCGCTTGGCACGGGGGTTTCGGCGCAGTTCAACCGTGATCGGCGGGGTGCCTATGGTCAGGGTTTCAGCCATGCCTGGCGATGAAGGCCTTGACCATGGGCGCGATCTGCGCCCGCCAGCGGGAGCCGTTGAACACGCCATAATGGCCCACCCCCTCCTGCACGTAATGCTTGCACATTTTCTTGGGTGTTTTCAATATCTTATGCGCGGCTTCGGTTTGGCCAAGGCCGGTTATATCGTCCTTTTCGCCCTCCACCGTGAGCAGGGCAATATCGGTGATTTTGGCCGGGTCCACGCGGTGGTTGCGGTAATAATAGGCACCCTTGGCCAGCAGGCGTTTCTGGAACACCCGTTCGATGGTTTGCAGATAGTAAGGCGCGGGGAGGTCCATCACAGCCATGTATTCGTCATAGAATTTGCGGTGGGCCGCGGTGCTTTCGCCGTCACCCTTCACAAGGTTGTGGAAATGGTCACGATGGGCCTGCATATGGCGCTCAAGGTTCATCGACATGAAGCCGGAGAGTTGCAAAAAGCCCGGGTAAACGCTGCGCATGAAGCCCGCATTGGGCCACGGCACTTTTGTGATCACATTTTGCCGGAACCAGTTCAGCGGCTTGCTGGTGGCCAGTTCGTTGGGTTTTTGCGGGTTCACAGCCGTATCAATGGGCGCACCCATTAACGTCATGGAACCGGGGCGAAAATCCTCGCCGCGCGCGGCCATAAGCGCGGCGGCGACCAGCATTGGCACCCCGGGCTGGCAGACGGCCAGCACGGCGGGGCGGGAGCCGAGGGCCTCGCAGAAGGTGATCAGGTAATCGGTGTAGTCGTCAAGGTCAAAATCGCCTTCGCTCAAAGGCACATCGCGGGCGTCCACCCAGTCGGTGATATAAACATCATGGTCGGGGAGCATCTCGCGCACCGTGCCGCGCAAGAGCGTGGCGTAGTGGCCCGAAAGCGGGGCAACGATCAGGAGCTTGGGGGCGGGGGAAGTGGTATTTCGCTTGAAATGCAACAGGTTGCAGAAGGGTAGGCTGAGCGTTACTTCCTCGACCACCGCCACCTCAACGCCATCCACCACGGTGCTGTGCAGGCCAAATTCCGGCTTGGCATAGCGCTGGGTGGCTTTGATAAACATATCCAGACCCGCGGCGCCCACCCGCGCGCCATAGCTCTCTGCCAGCGGGTTGGCGGGGCTGCTCAGCGCCGCGCGGCCAAAGCGGGCCATTTGGCGCATCGGGGCCAGGGCGGCATGGGCCATTTCGTAGGTGTGATAGAGCATCTCTCTCCCCTTTGGGCCAAGGCTAGCGCCGATCCCGCACCGCATCAAGCGCATTTCGCAGGTGCAGCATGCGCAAAGTGCCGCAAACCCTTTGACAAGCCCCTGCCAGTTGTGCCACTTGGCGGGTGAATTGCAATCACTGACCGGGGGACTCACATGCCCAAAGAAGAATGGGGTGTAAAGCGCGCCTGCCCCAAATGCGCCGTGCGTTTTTATGACCTGCAGAATGACCCGATGACCTGCCCCTCCTGCGGGGCGGAATTCACCGTGGAAAGCCTGATGGACAACGGCAAAAGCCGCGTGGCGGCGGCCAAGGAAACCAAGGTGGACGAGGCCGTGGTGGACGAGGCCGATGTGGTGCTCGATGATGACGATGTGGCAACCCCCGATGATGACCTGCTCGATGATGACGATGACGACACGGTCAACCTCGAGGAAATCGCCGATGTCGCCAAGGAAGAAGACGATTCCTAGGCGGTGAAAGACACGGCCCAGATTCTTGACACGGTTTTCGGCTTTGCGGGCTTTCGGCCCGGGCAACAGGAGATCGTCGAGGCGGTAAAGGCGGGCGAGGATGTGCTGGCCATTCTGCCCACCGGTGCCGGGAAATCTCTTTGTTTTCAACTTCCTGCGCTGATGCGCCAAGGAGTAACGGTGGTGATTTCACCGCTGATCGCGCTGATGCGCGACCAGGTGGCGAGCCTGCAACAGGCGGGCGTGGCGGCGGGGGCCTTGACCTCGCTCAACAGCGAGGACGAGACGGAGGCGGTTTTCCGGCACGTTGATAACGGCACGCTGAAGCTGCTTTACATGGCACCCGAGCGGCTGGCCAATATGGGCAGCCTGAGCCTGCTGCAACGGTTGAATGTGAAGCTGTTGGCGGTGGATGAGGCCCATTGTGTGTCGCAATGGGGGCATGATTTCCGGCCGGATTACCTCAAAATCGGGGCGCTGCGCCAACAGCTCGGCGGGGTGCAGACCATTGCGCTGACAGCAACGGCGGATAAAGACACCCGGGCCGAGATTATCGCCAAGCTGTTTGACACCCCGCCGCATGTGTTCATCGGCGGGTTTGACCGGCCCAACCTGCGCCTTGCCTTTGAACCCAAGAACAAACCGCGCCAACAGGTGCTGGATTTCGTGGCGGCGCGCAAGGGACAGCCCGGGATTATCTATTGCGCCTCGCGCAACAAAACCGAGCAACTGGCCATGGCGCTGGAGCGCGCGGGCCATCAGGCGCAGTATTACCATGCGGGGATGCCCGCCGAGGACCGCCGCGCCGCCGAGGCCCGTTTCAAGCACGCCGACGGGCTGGTGATGTGCGCCACTGTCGCCTTTGGCATGGGGGTGGACAAGCCCGACATCCGCTTTGTGGTGCACGCAGACCTGCCCAAATCGGTGGAGGCCTATTATCAGGAGGTGGGCCGCGCGGGGCGCGACGGGGCGCCAGCGGATACACTCACCCTTTACGGGGCCGATGACATCCGCCTGCGCCGTGCGCAAATTGATGAAGGTATGGCCCCGAAAGAGCGTAAGGAGGCTGACCACGGGCGGCTCAATGCGCTGCTGGGCCTGGCGGAAACCCTGACCTGCCGACGCCAGACCCTGCTGGCCTATTTTGGCGAAACCATGGAAAAGCCCTGCGGCAATTGCGACCTCTGCGACGCCCCGCCGGAAACGTTTGACGGCACCACGGCGGTGCGCAAGGCGCTCTCGGCGATGCTGCGCACCGGAGAGCGCTTCGGGGCCAGTCATCTGATCGACATTCTGCTGGGCAAACGCACCGCCAAGGTGACAGCGCGCGGGCATCACAACCTGCAAACCTTCGGCATCGGCACCGAATATTCCAAAGCGGAATGGCAGGCGATATTCCGGCAGATGGCGGGGCGGGACCTCGTGCGCCCCGATATGGAGCGCTACGGGGCTTTGCGGATGATGGACAGCGCGCGGGCGATTTTGCGCGGCGAGGAGCCGGTCACGCTGCGTCGCGATACCATCGCCAAAGCGGCCGCGGCGGGGCCGGGGCACAGGCCCGCGGCACTGGTGCCCGAGGAAAACGAGGCGCTGTTTTCGGCGCTCAGGGCCTTGCGCACCAAAATCGCCACCGAGGCCAAGGTGCCGCCCTATGTGGTGTTTGCCGATAAGGCGCTCTCGGAAATGGCGCGTGTGCAGCCCGCCAACCTTGATGAATTCGCCCGCATATCCGGTGTTGGCCGCATGAAGCTGGAGCGCTACGGGGCGCAGTTTCTGGAGGTGATCAACGGCGAAAAACCGCCCGGGGTGCACCCCGCCCGCCGCAAACTGGCGGGCCAAGATGCGGGGCCGGTTTTTGACCGGTTGCAGGCCGCGCAACTGGAACTGGTGCGGGGAGAAAGCGGCACGGATACCTATCTTTTCTGCGCCAATACCACGCTGGCCAAAATTGCGGCACAACGGCCCGACAGCCTCGAGGCGTTGGCGCGCATATCCGGTGTTGGCGAAAAAAAGGCCGAACGGTTTGGTGCGGCATTTTTGAAAATCATTCAAACAGAATAGCGGCGTTGTTGCATAGAACCCTTGCAAGATTGGGGGATTCCTATTTGTGCGGGGACGTGATTCATTCTTTGGATGGTACAGAAACTTCGAACCCGCCCGCAGCTTGTCACCCCGAAACCGCGCTAC
>JALWPC010000547.1 GCA_026995265.1 Paracoccaceae bacterium | reverse complement strand
GTCAGGCCGGTGCGCCTTGCGGGCTTTTGGGGGGCGTGCTATCGCGGTTTCCATGGGTGTAAATAGGCCGGAACGCCGCCCGATGTCCAGCACCCAGAACCGCGCAGGAGCCGACATGCAAAAAGCCAAAGCCCTTGATGCCGCCGACCCGCTCGCCCATCTGCGGGAGGCGTTTTTCATCCCCGACGGGATGATCTATCTGGACGGCAATTCGCTGGGGGCCATGCCCAAAGCGGCGCTTGGGATTGTCAGCGAGGCCACGGGGCAGGAATGGGCGGCGGGGCTGATTACAAGCTGGAACAAGGCGGGGTGGTTTGACCTGCCCACCGTTTACGGCGACAGGCTCGCCCCTGTCATCGGGGCTTCGGCTGGCGAGGTGGCGATCTGCGATTCGACCTCGATCAACCTGTATAAAGCGCTGTTTGCGGGGCTGAGCCTGCGCCCCAAACGCCATGTAATTCTGGCCGAAAACAGCAGCTTCCCGACTGACCTTTATATGGTTGAGGGCGTGCTGGCCTCCCGCGAAGGCCTGCAAATGCGGCTGGTCGAGGACCTGCTTAGCGCCATTGATGAAACCGTCGCCGTGGTGCTGGTCAACCATGTGGATTACCGCACGGGGGCGCTGGCGCCGGTGGAGGCCATCACCGCGCGGGCCCATGAAATGGGGGCGGTGGTGATCTGGGACCTCTGCCATTCGGCGGGGGTTTTGCCGGTGGGGCTGAATGCGGCGGGGGCGGATCTGGCCATCGGCTGCACCTATAAATACCTCAATGGCGGCCCCGGGGCTCCGGCGTTTATTTACTGCGCGGCCAGGCACCTCCCCCATGTCAGCCAGCCGCTTTCCGGCTGGTGGGGCCACGCGAAGCCCTTCGCCTTTGAACCTGGCTTTGCCCCCGATGCGGGCATCCGCAAGTTTCTCTGCGGCACCCAGCCCATCCTGTCCTTCCGTGCGCTGGAGGCGGGGCTGGAGATAATCGCGGCGCTGGATATGGCGGCGGTGCGGGCCAAGAGCCAATCGCTCACCTCACTGTTTATCGAGTTGGTCGAGGCCGGGGTGCCAGCCCTTACGCTGGCTTCACCACGGGATGCCTCACAGCGCGGCGCGCAGGTTTCGTTTAGCCATGAGCACGCCTATCCGATTGTGCAGGCCCTTATCGCGCGCGGGGTGGTTGGTGATTTCCGAATGCCCAACATCCTGCGCTTTGGCTTTTCGCCGCTTTACCTCAGCCACATGGACGTAGTGCGGGCGGTGGCCATTTTGCGTGATATTATGCAAAACGATACGTGGAAAGATGCACGCTTTCAAACGCGCGGGGCCGTCACATAAAAACGCCCCCGCAAAGGAGGGCGTTAAACTGGATAATGACAAAGTGCATACAAAGCGAAATCTTTAAGCGGCGGCACTCGTCGTGTTGCTTTGTATGCAAGACCGTATTTAGCCACAGATTAGGGCAGGAATTGGAACGAATTGCGGCATAAATAAGGTTTTTTGCATGTGTTTTGAATTGCGCAAAAAAAGCACCCTCCGTCACGGGTGCCATACTGGTCAAATTTTTCACAAGCGCATACAGAGCGAAACTGATCACACGGCGGCACTCGACAATGTGCTCTGCATGCGCGTATGTTTCTAATCCGGAATTCGGGCGGAATAATGGGCAGAATAGGGCGGGAATGTGTTAATTTCCTGGGTGCCGACAAAAAAAACGCCCTTTCGCAAGGGCGCAGACCGGATTTTTCAAAAAAGCGCACACAGAGCAAAACTCGTAACACGGCGGCACTCAACACTGTGCTCTGCGTACATCTGCATATATAGAGGTGAATTGGGGCCGAAAAAGGGGGCGAATGGGGCAAAAATGTGAAAATACACCTGTTTTAATGGATTTTTGTGAAAAATTCCCTATAAACCCCTTAATTCCCGTCAGGGTCGTCGTCAAACCTGTCGGAAAGAATGCGCTCGGCATTGCCCTTCGGGTCTTCAAACTGGTTGTTTTTCACCGCCCAGAAGAAGGCAAACAGGCCGATTCCGCCTAATATCAGCGAAACGGGGATGAGCACGGCGAGAATGTTCATTTCATTTTTCCGATGCGCATGGAGTTGAGCGAAACCGTGATCGAGCTGGCCGACATGGCCAGCGCGGCAATCAGCGGGTTGACCATCCCCGCCACCGCCAGCGGCACCGAGATTGAATTATAAACCGCCGCGATGCTGAAATTCTCGAGAATCCGGCGCTTGGAAGCCACGGCAATGCGGTGGGCATTGGCGACCTCGGCAAGGTTATTGCTGATGATGATCATATCAGCGCTGGAGCGGCTGGCATCCACCGCCGAGGCGGGCGACATGGAAACATGGGCGGCGGCCAGCGCGGCGGCGTCGTTCAGCCCGTCGCCGACCATCAGCACCTTGTGGCCCTCAGCGGCCAGCGCGTTGAGCGCGTCCACCTTGTCGGCGGGGCTGGCCCCGGCCTGCCAGTGGGCAATGCCGGCGGCCTTGGCCACGGCCTCGGCGGCTTCCGGCACGTCGCCCGAAAGCAGGCGCACCGTCAGGCCAGCGGCTTTCAGGGCCGCAACCGTTTCGGCGGTCTCGGGGCGGATCTCGTCCTCAAACAAAAACGCCAGCGGGGGGGCATCGCCAACCTTGAGCCACACGGCGGTTTGCGCCGCGGGCGTGGCCCCGCACCAGTCGGCCCGGCCAAGGCGGACCTCCACACCGTTCAGGCGGCCCGAGGTGCCAAAGCCCGGGTGCTCGGTGATGTTTTCAATGGGCAGCTCACCGGAAAAGGCCTTGGCAATGGCTTTGGCAAGCGGATGGGCCGAGTGCTTCGCCAGTGCGGCGGCAATGTTGCGGGCCTCTTCGGGGATGTCCTCAGCGTTCACCAACACGGGCTTGCCGGTGGTCAGGGTGCCGGTTTTGTCAAACACCACGGTGTCGATCTCCGCCAGCCGCTCCAGCGACACACCGTCTTTCAGCAGCACCCCTTGGGCAAACAGCCTGCCCGAGGCCGCCGCCAGCACCGCAGGCACGGCCAGCCCCAGCGCACAGGGGCAGGTGATGATCAGCACCGCCGCCGCGATATTGACCGCCAGCCGCCAATCGCCCGTGGCAAAGCCCCAGCCAAGGAAGGCCAGCAGCGACAGGATATGCACGGCGGGGGCATAAATGGCGGCGGCCTTCTCGGCCAATGATGTGTATTTATTGCGCGTGGTTTCGGCGGTTTCCACCAGCCGCGTGATCTGCTTGAGCAGGGTGTCCTCGCCCAGCCCCTCGGCGCGGATTTTTAGGGGGCCGGAAATGTTGAGCATACCGGCCCGCACCACAGCCCCCGCGCCCACCGCCTGCGGCAGGGTTTCTCCGGTGAGCATGGAAGGGTCCAGCTCGCTATCACCCCATGTAACCACCCCGTCAGCGGGGAGGCGCTCGCCCGGGGCCACGGCCAGAATGTCACCCTCGCGCAGAGCATCCAGCGGCACCTCTTCCTCGCCCTCTTCTGTCACCCGCCGCGCCTTTTGCACCTCCAGCGCCGCCAGCTCCGAGGCCGCCGAGCGGGCGGTGGCGCGGGTCTGGTAATCCAGATAGCGGCCGATGAGCAGGAAAAAGGTCAGCGACAGGGCTGCATCAAAATAGGCGTCATTGCCGCCCTTGACGGTTTCAAACAGCGACACGCCGGAGGCCAGCAGGATGGCCAGCGAGATGGGCACATCCATGTTCAGGCGGCCCCGCCTGAGCGCCCCCCAGGCCGAGCGGTAAAACGGATAGCCCGCGAAGGCCACGGCGGGCAGGGCAATGGCGGCGCTGATCCAGTGCATCATCTCGCGGGTGGTGCCCTCGGCCCCCGCCCAAACCGAGATTGACAGCAGCATGACGTTCATCATGGCAAAGCCCGCCACGCCCAAACGTGCCAGCAGGTCGCGCCCTGCCTTGGTGCCCTCTGCCCTGGCCAGCACCGCGCTATCCAGCGGCTTGGCGGGGTAGCCGAGGCGGTCTAGCTCGGCGGTCAGGTCCTCCTCGATATTGGGCAGGTCAGCGGCGGTGATCGACACCCGTTTCAGGGTCAGGTTTACCCGCGCGCCAAACACATCGGGGCGGTTGGTGAGCGTGCGCTCCACCGCCGCAATGCAGGCGGCGCAATGCACCGTGGGCAGCGAAAACTCCACCCGCCGCATGGCCACCTCGTGCGGGTCCAGCTTGGGCCCTGCCTCGCCTTTGGCGGGCAGGGCCACACAAGCCGGGCACACCGCTATCGAGGGGGTTTCAGCGTTCATCTCACTGGTCCACCACCAGTTTCAGGCGTTTCTTATAAAGCGTGCCATCCTGGGCGACGGCGTCCAGAAACAGCCGCCATGGGCCGGGGGCGAGGTCGGCCGTGGCACGGTATGCATTGCCGACCAGCCGGAAATCCAGCGTAATATCATCGCCCGCAAATGTGGGGCGGCCAATAACAGCATGAATGGAGGCCGGCAGCACCTCGTTGCCGTCCTTGTCCTGCAGATTGAGCACCAATTCGTTGCCCTCACGGGTGAGCGCCACGCTCCAGCCCAGCGCCCGCTGCGCCGCGGCGCGTTTGTTAAACTCCTGCGAGGCCACATAGGAGTTTTCCACCTCGAGCCCCGGGAAGGTGTGGACAGCGGAATAGGCCATGAAAACATTCACCGCGATAATCACAGCGAAAAATGAGACCATTAGAAGCAGCATTTTGCGGCCGGTGAATACAGGCTGGTTTGTGGCTGTCATCTTAGTTTTCCTTTCCGTTAAATACGGTGTCGGCAAAAGCGCTGGAACCGCTTTTCTCGCTAACAATTCTAATTCTGACCGGAGAAGACGCCGCAGAAGAAAGCGCAGACCCCCGCGGGCTGGTAAGATAGAGCCGTACCTTGGTGGTCTCATCGGCAGCAGCATTTACCTGTGTGCCCTCAATGCCTTCTATAGACAGTGTCACCTCATCCCCTGCTTCGGCGGACAGGGAAAACACCGTATCACTTCCCTGCATATTGCGCAGCCGCACATCATAGGCGTTGCGGATGGAGCCGTCAGACAGGGTGATGAAGGTCGGATTGCGCACAGGGGCGACCGAAAGGCCTATATCGGTGCGAATGAACAACGCCACCAGCATGCCAAGGCCCACAGCCCCCCAGAGCGCAACATAAATCATGGTGCGCAGGCGGAAAATGTGTTGCCAGATTTTGCGCGGCGGCTTGCCGGCCTTTTCCCGCTCGAAGTCCGACACCGCCAGATAGTCGATCAACCCGCGGGGCTTGCCGATTTTGGTCATAATATCGTCGCAGGCATCGATGCACAGCGCACAGGTGATGCATTCAAGTTGCTGACCGTCGCGAATATCAATACCGGTGGGGCAGACATTCACACAGGCGCGGCAATCTATGCAATCGCCCAGTTTATCGGCCCCTTCCGATTTGCGGTGCTTGCCGCGCGGTTCGCCCCGCCAGGCGCGATACCCCACGGTCAGGGTTTCTTCATCCATCATAGCGGCCTGAATGCGCGGCCACGGGCAGGCGTAAATGCAGATTTGCTCCCGCGCGATACCGCCAAAGAAAAACGTGGTTGCCGTCAGGCTGATGATGAACCCGTAGGCAATAGGGCTGGCCTCGCCGGTTACAAGATCATGCGCCAAGGTGGGGGCGTCGGCAAAATAGAACACCCACGCCCCGCCAGTGGCCGCGCCGATCAGCAGCCAGATGGCCCATTTTGTCAGCCGCAGCCGGATTTTTCGTGCGTCCCATCTGGCCTTGAGCAGGCGGATGCGGGCGTTGCGGTCGCCCTCCACCCAGCGCTCTACCATTATAAACAGGTCTGTCCACACCGTTTGCGGGCAGGCATAGCCACACCACACGCGCCCCAGCGCCGAGGTGAACAGAAACAGCCCCAGCCCTGCCATGATCAGCAATCCGGCGATGAAATAAAACTCATGTGGCCAGATTTCGATCCAGAAAAAGAAGAACCGCCGGTGGGCCATGTCGAGCAGCACCGCCTGGTCGGGCAGGTTCGGGCCCCTGTCCCAGCGAATCCAAGGGAGAATATAGTAGATGCCAAGCATCATTCCCATCAGCCGCCACTTGAGAGTCCGGAATTTACCTTTCACCTTGCGCGGAAATACGGGTTCTCGCGCAGCATATAGGCTGGCGGGTTTGGATGATTCGTCGTTCACGTTAGGCTCCAAATACGTTTTACAGCCCCGCAAGAGGCCGAACTTTGCTAGGGCATACGCCCCTTTGCCCTGCAGTATCCTTGATCTCGATCAATAAAGTGTTAGCACATTGCCGCAGGCAAAAAAAAGCCTGATCACACAGGGGTGACCAGGCATATAGGTTGCGCCTGTGGGCGCGAGGGGAGTGAGGTGAGGCAAGGGCCTCACGTCAAAAGTCAAAAACGTTAGAACCTAACAATCTTGGCTTCGCACAGCCTGTATATCGTTGATTCGTTTCAGGTGAATTGACACAAATCAATTATGCGTAATTATAGCCAAATGATAAGAATTTGACGCCGCGCGCATTTGCCAATCCCTTTGGCCATGGCCATATTTCGGTCGCTGGCTTGCGCTAAAATACGACTACACCAAGCCTCAACACTACTGGCCAAAAGCACCGCATTCGCAGCGCGGCGCGGGCGCGACCTCGCCAAGTAAAACATCCCTTGACGCGCCGCCCGCCGAGCCGAAGGCGAGGCGCGGTCCGGTGCTTTAGCACCGGATACCTTTGGGTGCTCCGCCATTTTTTCAGGTGCGGCCCAGCGAGTGGCTTGGCTTTCTATCTTCCGGCACACCACCACCCAAAAGGGGCCTTTGTAAAACTTTTCAAAAAGCGTTCGATGTTGCATATCTCTGATGACATGTCATCGGAGACATGTATATGCACCTCAACCCATCACCCAAACGGGCAATGGTTTGATGAAACTGGCAGAGGCTCATTGCAAGTTTGGCAGGTGTACTGAAGGGCCGCAAAAGCCAGACAACCCTATGCGGGTTCAGGCCATGCACTCCGGCTATAACGCACAAAAAAGGCCCGACATTGCTGCCGGGCCTTTTCAAAAATGGCGGGCGATCTACTCGCCGCCCCCCAAGGAGTGGATATAGACCGCAGCTTGCCGAATTTGGCTTTCGGACAATCGGCCAGACCACGCAGGCATAACACCTTGGCGGGCATAGGTGACCGTTTGGGTCAGCGTTTCCGGGTCCGACCCATAGAGCCAGATCGCGTCGGTCAGGTTGGGCGCACCAACTTCGCGGCCCCCCGTTGCGTCATCCCCGTGACAAGCGGCGCAGTTATCGAGGAACAAATTCTTGCCCTCCTCGGTTTCCACCGCACCGTTGATACCCGAGCGAGAGCCAACATACTCGACCAGCTTGGCAATTTCCTCTTTGCTGAGGAACTCGCCAAAGGCCGGCATTTGCGAAGACCGTGTGTCAGGATCCGCCTCATAGCGGATACCATGGCTGATGGTCTGATGGATGTCCTCGATGGTGCCGCCCCAGAGCCAGTCATCGTCGATCAGGCTCGGGTAACCCTTGGCCCCGTTGGCCCCTGCGCCGTGGCACTGGGCGCAAAAGGTCTGGAACACGGCTTTACCGCCCTGAACGGCGAATTCGCCAACCTGGTCATCACTGGCAATGGCTGTCAGCTCCAAATCATTGATTCGTGCCACCAGCGGGGCGTTTTGTGCCTCGACTTTGGCAATATCCGCCTCTACGGCCCCACGCGAGGAATAGCCCAGCAGCCCGGGGAAAGCCCCGCCGGGCAACGGGAAGGACGGGTAGGCAATGGCATAGCCGATGCCCCAGACAATCGTCGCATATATTGTCCACAGCCACCAGCGCGGCAGCGGATTGTTATACTCCTCGATCCCGTCCCAGGAATGGCCCGTGGTTTCAACGTCTGGTTTTTTTGCAGGTTTTTTAGCCATTATTTCTCTCCCGACTCGTCTTCAATCAAGATATCGTCATCTTGCAGGGGCAGGTTGCGCAGCCGGTCATAGGACTCCTTGGTGCCGGGGCGGAAGGCGAAGATGATGGTGCCAATAAAAAAAGCAAACATCATCAGCATGAACCAGCTATCCGCCAATTCTCTCAATAGTGAATACATCATACCCTCCTAGCGGCTTGCGGCTGGTTCAAAGGTCGAGAAATCAACCATTGTGCCCAGCACTTGCAGATACGCGATCAGTGCGTCCATTTCGGTCAGCTCCGGCTGGCTGTCAAAGTTGCGGGCCACGACCTTGTCACCATAATGGGCCATCAGGGTGTCGATGCCGTCACTATAGGGGTCGAGCTGGGCCAGCAGGTCTTCCCTGGCCGAAGCGATCATCTCGTCGGTATAGGGCACGCCCACCATCTGGTCGGCCTTCAGCCGGTCCGAAATGTATTTGGTATCAAGCGGCGTATGCTTCAGAAAAGCATATTCCGGCATAATCGACTCCGGCACCACCGAACGCGGGTCGGTCAGGTGGTCCACGTGCCAGTTATCGGAGTAGCGGCCGCCAACGCGGGACAAATCAGGCCCGGTGCGCTTGGAACCCCATTGGAACGGGTGGTCATACTGGCTTTCTGCGGCCAGCGAATAGTGGCCATAGCGCTCCACTTCGTCGCGCATCGGCCGGATCATCTGGCTGTGGCATACATAGCAGCCCTCGCGGATGTAAATATCGCGCCCGGCCAGTTCCAGCGGGGTGTAGGGGCGCATACCCTCTACATCCTCGATGGTGTTCTGCAGGTAAAACAGAGGCACAATCTCGATCAGGCCCCCTATGCTCACCACAATAAGGGAGAGCACCATCAGGAGGGTGGCATTACGTTCAATAGCGCCGTGTTTGTCTAGAATTCCCATAGTCTCTATCCTTATTCAGCGGGCACAGTGGTTGCGGCGTGCTTTGGCGTTGCATTGCCAGCCCCGATCACTGTCATTCGCAGGTTATACGCCATGATCAGCGCACCGGTGAGGTAGAACAGGCCACCCGTGCCACGGGTTACGAGCAGCGCGAATTTGGCAACAACAGTGTCTGCAAACGAGTTCACGAGGAAGCCTTGCGCATCCACTTCACGCCACATCAGGCCTTCCATAATGCCCGAAACCCACATGGAGGAGGCGTAAAGCACAATGCCGATTGTGGCGAGCCAGAAGTGGTAGTTTACCAGCCTGGTGCTATAGAGCGCCTCGCGGCCCCACAGGCGTGGCGTCAGGAAGTAGAGCGCCCCGAAGGTGATCATCCCGTTCCAGCCCAAAGCGCCGGAATGCACGTGGCCAATGGTCCAGTCGGTGTAGTGGCTCAGCGAGTTCACCGCCTTGATCGCCATCATCGGCCCTTCAAAGGTCGACATGCCGTAGAAGGCCACCGAGATCACCATGATCCGCAGAACCGGGTCGGTGCGCAGTTTGTCCCATGCGCCGGAAAGCGTCATCAGGCCGTTGATCATGCCGCCCCAGGAGGGCATCCACAGGATCACCGACATCACCATGCCCAGGGTTTGTGCCCAGTCAGGCAGCGCGGTATAGTGCAGGTGGTGCGGGCCGGCCCAGATATAAAGGAAGATCAGCGCCCAGAAGTGCACGATGGAAAGTTTGTAGGAAAATACGGGCCGGTTCGCCTGCTTGGGCACAAAATAATACATCATGCCAAGAAAACCCGCCGTCAGGAAGAAGCCCACCGCATTATGGCCATACCACCATTGCGTCATCGCATCCTGCACGCCCGAGAACAGAGACACCGATTTGGCCCCGAAAATAGACACCGGAATGGCCAGGTTGTTGACGATATGCAACATGGCGATGGTCAGAATGAAGGCAAGGTAGAACCAGTTGGCCACGTAGATATGCGGTTCTTTACGTTTATAAATCGTGCCCGCAAACACAACGAGGTAGGCCACCCAGACAATGGTGAGCCAAATATCGGTATACCACTCGGGCTCGGCATATTCGCGGCTTTGGGTCGCGCCGAGCAAATAGCCGACAGCGGCCAGCACGATAAAAAGCTGATAGCCCCAGAACACAAACCACGCCAGAGAGCCGCCAAACAGGCGGGTCGCCGAGGTGCGTTGCACCACATAAAACGAGGTGGCCAGCAGCGCGTTACCGCCAAAGGCAAATATAACCGCCGAGGTATGCAACGGGCGCAACCGGCCGAAGTTCATGTAGGGGGCCGTCCATTCCGACAGGTTGAGTGCCGGAAAGGCCAGTTCAAACGCAATCCAGACACCAACCGTAAAGCCGGTGATGCCCCAGAACACGGTGGCGATAACACCGGCCCGGACCACGTCATCCATATAGCCGGTTGGGGCCGGTTCCGGTTTGTTGCCTATTTTGCCGATTTCGCGGATGAAAAAGAATCCCGCCCACAAAATCACAATAATCGCAGATACCTGAAACGCCAGATCCCTCGCGAAGTTTGTTGCGAATGCCGCCGCGAGGACTACAATCCCCAGCAGTATCGCCTTTATCATATGTTGCATATTAACGCCCTCATTGCAGAATCGGGCAGATACACTCTGCCCGTTGTTATAGAGGGGTAGTGAGGGATTAAGGTTAATACAACATTGATCTAGGTCAAGATGCGACTCAATTGCACATTTTGTTAACTGATGAAACCGCCATCGGAATCATCCGAGGCCTCATCGAGCAGGCGCACATAATCGGGCACCCGGATATGGCGGGCGTCCTCCATAATGATCACGCCGGATTTCTTCAGTGCCGAAAACTGGCGGCTGACCGTCTCGATGGTCAGGCCAAGGTAGTCCGCCATGGCTTCGCGGGTCAGCGGCACCTCGAAGCGCAGGCCGTCACCCAGCGCCGCGTGGCTGAGCTCCGCACCCCGACGGGCGAAAATCACAAGCATACTTGCGATTTTCTCACGCGCGGTCTTGCGGCCCAAAAGCAGCATCCACTCCCGGGCAGCGTCGAGCTCGTCCATGGTCATATCCAGCAAGCGGCGCTCGAGGGCCGGGGTGTTGCCGATCATATCATTGAATTTGCTGGCCCTGAAATGGCACACCATCACCTCGTTGGCGGCCACCACATCATAGGGCGCCACCTTGCGTCCGGGCCGGCCGATAAAATCCGACGGCAGCAAAAGCCCCACCATCTGGCGGCGGCCATCGGCCAGGCTGCGTGAAAGTGTCGCCACACCATAAACCACCGAACCGATCAGCGGCATTTCCTCGCCTGCCCAGACAATCGTTTCCCCGGCCTGATAGGTTTTGTAGGATTTAATATCGTCAAGCAGCGCCAGTTCAGGCGGCTCGCAATAGGCGCAAATGGCACGGTGCCGGATAGGGCAATCGCCACAGCGCATATTCACTTCATGTTTTGGCACCGAATGGGGCATATGTGAGCCTACCTTTGCGGGGAATGTATGTCCACCTTGATCTCGATCAAGGATTCCCGCCTTATATGCGACTATTCGACCGGAATGACAGACCTAAATGCACTCGCCCGCGCCGGACTTTTTGAAAAAAACGTGCCGCGCTACACCAGCTACCCCACCGCGCCGCATTTCCACGCGGATGTCGGGCGGCCCGACTTTGCCTTCTGGCTGGAACGGCTGGACACCACAAAGCCGGTGTCGCTTTATATCCACATCCCGTTTTGCGAGCGCCTGTGCTGGTTTTGCGCCTGTCGCACCCAGGGGGTGACCTCGATCAGCCCCGTGGCGCATTATATTGAGGTGCTGCTCAAAGAAATCGCCATGTTCAAAGAGACACGGCCGGAAGGGTTGAAGCTCGGGCGGCTGCATTTTGGTGGTGGCTCGCCTACGATCCTAACACCGGAGCTTATTGATAAGCTCATGGCCGCGATTCTGGATGCCACCCCCTTTGACGAGGATTACGAATTCTCGGTGGAGATCGACCCGACCGCCTGCAATGACGAAAAAATCGCCGCCTTCGCGCGGGGCGGCATGAACCGCGCCAGCATCGGGGTGCAGGATTTCAACCCCAAGGTGCAGGAGGCCATAGGCCGCCCGCAAAGCTATGAACTTACGCGCGATACGGTTGAAACCTTGCGCCGCCATGGCGTGCCCTCGGTGAATATCGACATGGTCTATGGCCTGCCCTATCAGGGCATGGAGGCACTCGAAACCACCGTGGAGCAGGTGCTTTCCCTCAGCCCCGACCGCGTGGCGCTGTTTGGCTATGCCCATGTGCCATGGATGGCCAAACGCCAGAAGATGATCCCCGAAGCCAGCCTGCCCAGCCCGCAAACCCGCTTCCGGCAAGCCCAAACCGCTGCCCGGATGTTCACAGGCAGTGGTATGGAGGCCATCGGGATTGACCACTTCGCCAGGCCGGGTGACAGCCTCGCCATCGCCGCCCGCACCGGCGGACTAAGGCGCAATTTCCAGGGCTATACCGATGACCGTTGCGTGGCCCTGATCGGCCTCGGGGCCTCGGCCATTTCGCGGTTTCCGCAAGGGTATATCCAGAACAATGCGGCGACGACGAACTATATAAAATCCATCGAATCCGGCGACTGGTCCGCCGCCCGTGGCTTCGCCCTCGGCATGGCCGACCAGGTGCGGGCACGAGCCATCGAAGCCCTGATGTGCGATTTTGAAATTGATCTTGAAGCACTCCAATCCGCATATGGCGACTTCGCAAATCCGGTGAAGGCCGATTGCAAACGCATGGCCAGAACCTATCCGGCCTTCGTAGAATTCAACACTGAAACCTTCCGCATCCTGCCCGCAGGCCGCCCGCTCACCCGCATCATCGCATCCGGTTTCGACGCCTTCAACGCCCCCAACCACCGCCATTCCAGCGCCATCTGAGTGCCGACGCCCTCCCGCCCAAGCCTGGCCTCGCTGCGCTCGGTGCGGCGCGTCCGGCCTTGCACTGCGTGGCAACATCACACCCGCGCCGCGCGGCAACGCCAGCGCTTGTGGCCAGCACCGCAGGGCTTCAAGTTCAAGCGTATATGCATTCCAAATTG
>JALWPC010000546.1 GCA_026995265.1 Paracoccaceae bacterium | reverse complement strand
CCGTTGCGGTGGCTCTGGACGGAATTGTTCAGGCCTCGGGCTGGGTCGCCGATACCACTACCGGCCTCGTCACCTTTACCACCGCACCCTCTGCGGGCATCGCCGTCACCGCCAGCTTCGAATTCGACGTGCCGGTGCGTTTCGATACCGACCAGCTCGACGTCACCCATGATCTGGAGCGGCTCGGCTCCATCACATCCATTCCCCTGATCGAGGTCCGGCGATGAAGCAATTTCCCCAATCCCTGCAAACCCACTTTGAGTCCGGTACCACCACGCTCGCCTGGTGCTGGCGTCTCACCCGCAATGACGGGACGGTGTTCGGCTTCACCGATCATGACCGGCCGCTGACGTTCGACGGCACCACCTATCAACCGGAATCCGGTTTCACCGCATCGGAAATACGCTCCGGTTCCGATCTGTCGGTCGATGCGCAGGAAGCCGAAGGGGTGCTGACCTCCATGACGATCACCGAGACCGATATCCTCGATGGCCGCTGGGACAACGCGACCGTGGAGATCTGGCGGGTGAACTGGGCCGACACAACCAGTCGTGCCCTGCTGCGCCGCGGGGCCATTGGTCAGGTCCGGCGCGGACGACTGCATTTCGTGGCAGAAATGCGCAGCCTCGCCCATGTGCTGGGTCAGACCATCGGGCGGACGTTTCAGGCGGGTTGTGATGCGGCGCTGGGGGATGCGCGCTGCGGCGTCGATCTGAACGATCCGGCCTTCAAGGCATCGGGCACGGTGGTTTCGCTGTCGGGCGATCGCGGTTTTGCGGTCTCCGGCCTCACGGGTTTTGCCGAGGGCTGGTTTGCACTCGGCACGCTGCACTGGCTGACCGGTGCCAACACCGGACGCAAGGCCGAGGTGCTGAGCCATGCGCTTTCGGGTTCGGATGTAAGCATCACGCTGCTCGAGGCTCCCGTGCGTCCGATCGAGGTTGGCAACACCGTCAACATCTTTGCCGGATGCGACAAGCGGTTCGAAACCTGTCAGGCCAAGTTCGCCAACGCCGTTAATTTTCGGGGCTTTCCGCATATCCCGGGTCAAGACACCATTATCCGCTACGCGGCCAAGGGTGATGCCAATGCGGGAACGGTGTTATGAGCCATAGCCCAACCACTCCGGCGCGCATCGTCAGGGCCGCCCGCCGCTGGATTGGCACGCCCTATCACGATCAGGCCTCGGTGCGCGGTGTCGGTTGCGACTGCCTCGGGCTGCTGCGTGGTGTCTGGCGCGATGTAGTGGGACCTGAACCAATGCCCGTGCCGCCATATTCCCGTGATTGGGGCGAAGCGGGGCCGGTCGAGGTGTTGGCCGAGGCGGCGCGGGCGGCAATGCAGGAACTGGATGTTTCAGAGATCCGAACCGGTGACGTCATCCTGTTTCGCATGCGCGCGGGCGCAATTGCCAAGCATGTGGGTATTCTGAGCGGCACCGCCTGCAGTGCGGACCCGCACCACAGCGGGCGGTCCAGCCGCAGTGCGCGCTCGCACTTTATTCATGCCTATGAACGCACCGGTGTGATCGAGGAACATCTGACGCCCGCCTGGCAGCGCCGGATTGCCTTCGCCTTTCGTTTTCCTGTGAGGTAAACCATGGCTTCCATTCTTCTGGCCTCGGCCGGTGCCGCCATCGGTGGCAGCATCGGCGGGGCTGTCCTTGGCGTGTCGGCCGCCACCATCGGCGGTGCGATCGGCTCCTTTGCGGGCTCGATGATCGACAGCTGGATTGTCTCGTCACTCGCCCCCGGGCAGCGCATCGAGGGCCAGCGGCTGGAAAACCTGACCCTGACCACCTCGACCGAGGGAGCAGTGATCCCGCGCATTTATGGCCGGATGCGGATCGGCGGCAATATTATCTGGGCCACGGACTTCACCGAAACCGTCAACACGACCACGCAGGGTGGCGGCAAGGGCGGCGGGCCGAAGGTGACAACCACGGCTTACCTCTATTCCGCGTCCTTCGCGGTGGCGCTGTGCGAAGGGCCGATCTCGGGCATCGGGCGCATCTGGGCGGACGGTAAACCGCTCGATCTGAAAAACGTGACATGGCGGCTCTATACCGGCGACGAGTCCCAGCAACCGGACCCGTTCGTTGAGGCGAAGATGGGCACGGGCAACGCGCCCGCCTATCGCGGCACCGCCTATGTGATGTTCGAGGAACTGCCGCTGGAGCAATTCGGCAATCGCATCCCGCAGCTGTCTTTCGAGGTGTTTCGCCCCGTCATTGAGCCCGACACCGCCGAGGGCATGGTCCGCGCCGTCACCCTGATCCCTGGCACTGGCGAGTTTGTCTATGCCACCGAGGGCATCTCGCGGGGCTCGGGCGGAAACACCACATCGGAAAACGTCCATACCACCAACGCCGTGCCCGACATCGTGGCGGCGCTCGACCAGTTGCAGGCCGCAGCCCCGAACATCGAGAGCATCAGCCTCGTGGTCAGCTGGTTCGGCACCGACCTGCGGGCGGGAAATTGCCAGCTCAAACCCGGGGTCGAAAACACCACCAAAGTGACGACGCCAAAGAGCTGGGTGGTGAATGGCGTGGCACGCTCGGGAGCCCATGTGATCAGCCTCGATGCCAGTGGACGCACGGCTTTTGGGGGCACACCGGCGGATTTTGCCGTGGTGCAGGCCATTCAGGAAATCAAGGCGCGGGGTCTGCGGATCACTTTCTATCCGTTCCTGCTGATGGATATTCCGGCAGGCAATGCGTTGCCCGATCCATATTCCGACAATGCCGTAACCATCGGACAGGCCACTTACCCGTGGCGCGGCCGGATCACCTGTTCTCCGGCGGCGGGCTATGCCGGAACCGTGGACAAGACCGCTGCTGCCGGCACGCAGGTTTCCGCATTCTTCGGCAATGCGCAGGTTGCGGACTTCGCGATCATCGGCGAGACCGTCTCCTGGACCGGCGGCACCGATTGGGGCTACCGTCGCATGATCCTGCATTACGCCCACCTCTGCGCGGTGGCTGGCGGGGTGGACAGTTTTCTGATCGGCTCGGAATTGCGCGGCCTGACCACCATCCGTGACACAGCCACCACCTATCCGGTCGTATCCGCGCTGAAGCAACTGGCAACCGATGTTGCCGGTATTCTGGGAGCCGACACCGCAATCAGCTACGCCGCCGACTGGTCGGAATATTTCGGGCACCAGCCGCCGGACGGCTCCGGAGATCTGTTCTATCACCTTGACCCATTGTGGTCCGATCCGAACATCCACTTCATCGGCATCGACAATTACTTGCCCCTGTCAGACTGGCGCGACGGTTCTGATCACCTTGATGCACAGGCTGGTTGGGCCACGATCCGTAACCTCGACTATCTGCGCAGCAATATCGAGGGCGGAGAAGGGTTCGACTGGTTCTATGCCTCCGATGCCGACCGCACCGCCCAGATCCGCACACCGATTACCGACGGGGCCTACAACAAGCCATGGGTCTTTCGCCCCAAGGATATCCGCGCGTGGTGGAGCAATGCGCATTATGACCGCCCGGGCGGGGTTGAAAGCGCAACGCCGACCGGCTGGGTGCCGCAATCCAAACCGGTCCGCTTTACCGAGCTCGGTTGCCCGGCCATCGATCGCGGCACCAACCAGCCGAACGTGTTTTATGACCCGAAGTCGGCCGAAAGCGCCTTGCCGCACTTTTCGCGGGGCTGGCAGGACGAGGCGGTGCAACGGACCTATATCGAGGCGATGCTGGGCTATTGGAGTGATCCGGCAAACAACCCGACCAGCAGCGTTTACACCGCGCCGATGATCGACATGAGCGAGGCGGCTGTCTGGACGTGGGACGCGCGGCCCTATCCGGATTTCCCCGCCCGCGAGGATGTCTGGGCCGACGCGCCGAACTGGCGGCTGGGGCACTGGCTGAACGGTCGGCTCGGAGCGGTTGGTCTTGGCGCGCTGGTGCGGGAGCTTTGCCGTCGCGCCGGGCTGGATGATGCCCTGATCGACGTGAGTGAATTGTCGGATACGGTTCCGGGCTTTGCGATTTCCGCTCTGGAAAGCCAGCGTGCCTCGATTTCAACGCTGGCGCGGCATTTCGGCTTTGATGCGATTGAAAGCGGTGGCGTGATCCGGTTTGTGACACGTGGGCAGCGGGCCGTAGCTGTCATTGCACCAAATGACATGGTCGCCGGTGCTGGCGACGTGATGGAAATGACGCGCGGGCAGGAAACCGAACTGCCGCAAGCGCTCAAATGGCAACTGGTGCGCCCCGACGAGGAATATGATGCCGCCACCGTCGAGGCCCGCCGCGTCACAGTAGAAGCGGCCCGCGTGGCCTCGGAGAGCTTCCCGCTGGCCGTGTCGCTGGAAGAGGCCGACCGGCGCTGTCGCCGTGCGCTGATGGAAGCATGGATCGGACGCGAGACCCTGACGGCCAAATTGCCGCCATCAAACCTTGCCCTTGACCCCGGCGATGTCGTCAGCCTCGCCAATGACGGCCGCCTGATCGATTATCACATCACCCGCATTGGCGACGCAGGCGCGCGCTCCATCGAGGCGATCCGAACGGACACCGCCATTTACGACTTGCCACCGGGGCAATACCGCCCGGCGAGCCTGCCGGGAGCCATCGTTTATGGCCCGGCGGAGGTCGCCCTGATGGACCTGCCGCAAATCTCCGACACGGTTCCGGCACATCGGCCCTATGCGGCGGTGTTCGCCAAACCATGGTATGGCACGGCCGCCGTCTGGCGCAGTGCGGATACCTCGGGCTTTACCTTGCTGGATACCGTTGGTCAGGCCGCGCAGATTGGAACGCTGGCTGCAGATCTGCCCTTAGGTCCGGTCGACCGGTTCGATCATGGCAATGAACTGCTGGTGGATGTTTCCTCCGGCACACTGACCAGCGTCACCGATACAGAACTGTTTGCCGGAGCCAATGCGCTGGCGGTGGAAAGTGCCCCCGGCATCTGGGAAGTCATCCAGTTCGGCAATGCAGAGCTGGTCGCCGTCGGTCGTTATCGCCTGACCCGTCTGCTTCGTGGCCAGCGCGGCACGGGCGATGCCATGGGCAGCCCCGCACCAACAGGCGCGCGCGTGGTCCTGCCGGGGTCCGGCATCCAGCCGCTTTCCATTGCCGAAGCCGATCTCGGCCTGCCGTGGAACTGGCGCATCGGTCCGACGAGTGCGGCCCCGTCCGATGCCATCATGCAGGCGCAAACCTTCACCCCGAACGGACGCGGTTTGATGCCCTTCGCACCGGCACAGGTGCGGATGCGGCGTGAGGTGAACGGCGATCTGTCGTTGCGCTGGCTGCGGTGCGACCGCTCCCTTTCGGCCGACAGCTGGGTGCTGACCGATGTGCCCCTGTCGGAAGCCAGCGAGGCTTATGATCTGGAAATTCTGGACGGGGCAACTGTCAAGCGATCCTTGACCGTTGCCACCCCCGTCTTCACCTACACCACCGCCATGCAAAGCACCGATTTCGGCGGGCCGGTCAGCCGCCTTTCTGTCCGCATCACCCAGATTGGCGCGCTCGGTCGGGGCGTGCCGCATATCGAGACCCTCACCATCAAGGAAAGCCTATGACCAACACGCCAAACCTGTCCTTGCCGTATCTTGCCGCCGCGCAAGCGCAAAAGCATGTCACGGTCAACGAGGCCTTCGGCCTGATCGACGCGCTGACCCAAATGGCAGTGGTTGCCGTTGGTGCAACCTCGCCTCCCGCCACACCGGCCGAGGGGGATCGCCATATCATCGGGGCGGGCGCAACCGGTGCGTGGTCCGGTTGGGACAACAGTATCGCGCTGTTTTCCGGCGGGGCATGGCTGCGCCTGATCCCGCAGGCCGGCTGGATGGCGTGGAATGTAGCGGCTGGCGAGCTTCTGGTCTGGAATGGTTCTGCCTGGATTTCCTTCGTGCCGAACCTGCAAAACCTCTCCGGTGTCGGCATCGGCACATCTTCGGATGCCACCAACAAGCTGGCGGTTTCCGCCGCCGCAACCCTGCTCAATCATGCCGGCAACGGCCACCAGCTCAAGATCAACAAGGCGGCAACCAGTGATACCGCCAGCCTGCTGTTCCAGACCAACTGGTCCGGTCGGGCCGAGATGGGCACGGCGGGCAGTGACGATTTCGTCCTCAAGGTCAGCGCCGACGGCAGTACGTTTTTTGAGGCGTTGCGGGCAGACGGCAATACCGGCGCGGCCAGCTTTCCGAACGGCATCGATCCCGAGCGCCGCAGCATTGGCGGCCTGACCAAAGGTGGCGGCACCGACTGGTGGGGGCCGGCCGACCCGTTCACCGTGAGTTACAGTACGGGCTCGCAACAGGCCCTGTCGCAAAACCGGATGTATTTCATGGCGTTTTTTGTCGATCGCCCGATCCAGTTGCTCGGCGCGTTTGTCGCCCAGCACACCGCCTCGACCACCGCAGGGGCTTTGTTGCGCTGTGGCATCTACCGGCTTGGCGCGCCCAATGGCGACAACTGGGATATCGGCGCGCGGGTGGCGGATTTCGGGACGCTGCCAGCGGATGTCGCGGGCCACAAGATCTTCGATCTGGCCACGCCGCAAACCCTCACCAAGGGCTGGTATGTCACCACCATGGGCGTAAGCGGAGCCGGGGCCTACGCCCGATATGGCCGCTGGATGACACCCGGCCTGATCCGATACTATCCCCACAGCAGCGGCACCAGCGCCTATCCCCGTGTCGTCGCCCCGCAGGTCTATCTTTACGAGAACGGCAGCAATGCCGAGATCACAGGTGGTCTGCCCGCCGCTTGGGCCACCAATCCGGTCAGCACCATGACCTCGACCAACAACTGGGTCTACCAGATGGTTTTCCCGAAATGGCGCGAAGTCTGATCCACCCCGAACAACAAGGAGAGAATATGACCCCGCCCAAACTGGAAGCGGGCTTTGTGCGCATGCCCGAGGATGAATTCGAATCCATGCTGGCCCGCGCCGCCGAACAGGGCGCGCGCCGTGCCCTGGCCGATGTTGGCCTCGACGGTCCCGAAGCCGCTATCGACATCCACGACCTGCGCACGCTGCTCGATAGCCTGCGCATGGCGCGGCGCACCGCCTGGCAGACCATCGTGCGCCTGATCACCACCGGCCTGTTGCTTGCTCTGATCGCGGGCATTGCTGTGAAGCTGAAACTGTTCGGCTGACACCCCAACCATACCGACCACACCCGCCAACCGGCGGGTTTTTCTGTTGCAAGGAGATCAAAATGACCACCCATTATTACGCCGACTGGCGCGACGTGCCGGAAAAATTCTGGCGTTGGCCCAACTTCAGCCCGGAGGAAATTGCCTGTCGTGGCGATGGCACCATCCGTATCAACGAGCCGGCTCTCGACAAGCTGCAGGCCCTGCGTGACCGTCTCGACGTGCCGCTGATCGTGCATTCCGCCTATCGCAGCCCCGCCTATAACCGGCAGGTCGGCGGGGCGAAGCATTCCATGCACCTGCAAGGTGCGGCGTTCGATATCTCCATGGCCAACCATGATCCGGAGAGTTTCGAGGCCGCGGCGCGTGCCGCCGGCTTCACCGGTTTCGGCTTCTATCCGCGTCAGAACTTCATGCACATCGACGTCGGCCGCGCCCGCCAATGGGGTGACCCGTTCCCAACGCGCAGCTCGAGGTTTGCCGATGAGCCGCCACGCCTGCGTGAAACCCTGACGGAATCCCGCACCATGAAAGGCGGCGGTGCAGCTGGTGTGGCCACCATCGGCGCGGCCGGTGTTGAAGTGGTGCAGCAAGCCGTCACCGACACCCAGTCCGCCCTTCAACCGCTGATCCCGTATCTCGACACAATGCGCTGGCTGTTCATCGCCGTGGCCCTGATCGGCATCGGAACCACCATCTACGCCCGCTGGGACGACTGGCGAAAGGGGCGGCGCTGATGGGCGCGTTGATCGCTTGGTTCACCGGCAGCCGCCTCGCGCTGGCTGCCGGAAAATGGGCTGCCATCGCCTTCACAACAACCCTGTTCCTTTTGTCCTTGCGCCGCTCCGGCGAGCGCGTGGGGCGACTGGCGGAACGGATTGAAAACACGGAGAAAGTCAATGAAATCCAGCGCCAAATGCTCGAGGCCGCGTCTCGCCGCGCTCATGATCGTGACGAGCTTGCTAAGCGCCTGCGCGACGGTGAGTTCTGAGCGGGTCACCGGCGTCTGCCCGCCGGTAGTGGTGTATAGCGCGGCGTTCCAGGCAAAGGCGGCTGAGGAAGTGCAGGCGCTGCCGGAAGGGTCGACAATCGCGGAGATGCTGAGCGATTACGCCGTCATGCGGGAACAGGCGCGGGTGTGCGGTATCAAATTGGAGTGAAACGGGCCGAAACCGAGACCAATCCAAAATGCTTGGCCTCGGTTGGCCTGATCACCGCAACCATCAGCAATATTGTTCGCCTTGGTTGGTGTCCGAAATATCACCTGCCTCGCAGTATTCTCTGATTTTGGTATAAACTCAGATAGATATTTCGACCAAATGCGGCCCAGGTTGAGCGAAAACCGAAACGAGCGTTGCCCGAAGTGCATCGATCTTTGTAGCTACACTCGATGCAATCTCGAGAGACTTCGCCAGTGAAACCCAGCAGATTGCAGGGTCGTCAATTCGAAGTAGCGCGGTGGTCTGCATGGTAGGTACTTCACCTGTTGCCCGATGGATCTCTTTGAGCAGGATGCGGTAGGCGCGGTTCGCAAACACAAGGACCGTGACGTTGAGCTTTTCGCGCGCGATTGTCCAAAGAGCTTGTGCGCTGTACATCGCGCTACCATCGCCACAAAGCGCCACCACCTTGCGGTCGGGCGCGGCGATCGCCGCGCCAATGGAAACAGGAAGTGCGAAACCGATCGAGCCACCACGGTTATCAAGGAACGTGTGGCGCGGGGCATCGCCTGTCGCCTCGAATAGCCCAGGCGCCGAGGTTATTGACTCGTTCACGAAAATGGCTCCTTCGGGCAACACGTCCGCAAGTAACTCAGTCAATAGATCGCTGGACTTGATTACGGGTGCGGTGATGGTCAGCAATTTCGCCGGGGCGCGCGAGCGCCGTTGCCTGGTTCTTGAGATGACATTTTCCACTAGTAGCTGCAGCGCAGCTGCAGGGTCGCATCCGCCGGTCTCAAGGTTGATGATGCGGGCGCCACGCCGGGTCAACCGGCTTGGCTTGTCTCGGTGGTTGAAGAAGGTCACCGGATCAGAAGCTCCGCACAGCACGATTGTATCGTAAGATGCCAGGGCTTTGAAGGCGTCATCAGTGCCGTAAGGAATTCGCGAAAACCGGGGAAGTCCGCCGCCGCGTTCGCAACGGGCATTGGCCCATTCGATCATCACTGCACAGCTCATTTCGGCCGCGATGGTTGCCGCGCTCTCTAGAGCCTCCGCCTGCAGGGCCTTGCCGCCAAGCAAGAGCACAGTCCGATGATCTTCCCAGATGGCTTGGACGGCGTCTGGATCGAGGTTAGTCGGACAACCGGCCGTTTCCGCGGCGGTCGTTTTTGTCAGCGAGGCACCCTCCAACCAACCGATGTCGTTGGCCATGAGCAGGGTGGCTATCTCACCTGCCTTGGCCGCTTGTGCTACGGCAAGCACATCGGCCGCAACGTCTTCGGGGGTCGCCGGGGTCCGAACCAGCCTTGAGACTGTGGCTGCCAGGCCTGTCAGGTCAGATTTCAGCGGGCTTTCATGTTCAAGATGTGCGCAAGATAGTTGGCCAACGATGTTGATCACGCCCGAGCCGGCTTTGGCCGCGTTGTGAAGCGCCGACCAGGCGTTGGCCAGCCCCGGACCGACATGTAGTATGGTTGCCGCAGGGCGGCCCGTCATCCGGAAGTAGCCGTCGGCGGCCCCGGCCGCGACTCCTTCGTACAGGACCGGGACCGCGCGGATATTGCCCAGTTTTGCGATTTCTGCGATGAGGCCGATTTCGGATGTCCCAGGATTGGTGAACAGCGTGTCAATTCCTTGCGCGGCAAGGGTCTTGATTAAGCACTCCGATCCGTTCAAGTCTCTTCTCCTTTGTTATCGATCGGGCACGACCCGCAGTGCCGCCCGCCTGTTAGACCGAAAGCCCGCTCGGGCTTTCGCCCTTTGAGTTCATTGAACCGCTTCGTCGTAGGCCTCAGCAAGTGCTGCCACGACTTGTTCCTTGTTGAGATCGGTTGTGTCGAGGATCGTCGCCCCGAACTGCCGGATCGCTTCGTCGATCAGGATCTCCTCCATCCGAAGAAACAAGTTGGGGGTGGTGATCACGACCAAGTCGTCCGGCGCGACCTCATCAGGCGCCTCGTTACGCCGCATCTCGAGCCTCTCTCGGCGCACCGCCAGCGAGGCGGTCAGAACTACCGCTCCACGGACCTGTGGAAAGTCAGGCCGAGCCATTAGGCGGGCAAATCCGTCGGCCAGGTCGTGCTCGCCGCGGGCCCGATAATGGGCCATCGACCGCAGGGCGATCGTGCTTTCCTGGACACGGACGCTTTCAGGTGGCTGGAACAACGCCACATCCAGGGCCGCCGCCGCGAGATAGGCGTGGCCAAGGTAATGGCCGTCAAGACCGTTAGACCGGCGCAGGTCGTCCGCGGCCAGATACAGCGTGTTCTTTTCGGCAAAGGCGTTGCGCCGGTATTCGGGGCGCGGTTGAAGCCGCACCACCAGATTTTTGCAGGCCGAGGTCTTCCCGGCGAGATCAAGACCCTCCACCAAGAAGAGTTTGCCAGTTTTGGTCATGGCGTTGCCCTCCTTCATTCCGACCAGTCGACGCGGACGACGCCGTTGCCCATGCGGTCGGTGCCGCGGCGCACATGGGATTCATAGGCTGCAGCCATCAACGAGACACCCAAACGATGGATCGAGAGGTCTGAGGTCAGTTGCGAGACCGTCATGCGACCGGCTGCGCACGCGACGAATTCGGCCAAGGATGCCCGTTTCGCACGTTCCGAAAGAAGGTGCGCGCCCGTTTCACCGGCAAGCTCGGCCCCGCTGAAGCGCGAGAACCGTGCAGCCCCGGGCACCATCGTCGGGTTCGCCACCCGCACAAGGTCCATGTGGTTGGGATCCCCGACCTTGTCCCCTTTTGCTTCGGGCCGGTCGTGTTTGTCCTCCGCCTGCAAGGTCTCGAGCCGCAGGGACTGCATCGGGCCCTGATCCACGTGCCACAGTTCACGCTTCATGCGTCCAGATTTCTTGTACCAGTTGGTGGGCGTCGCCAAGCTCGACCGGGCCGAAACCGTGTCGTGCTGCAGGTGCAGATTGATGGTGGTCATTAATGCCCCGTTGCGAATAGCCTCGATCGACACGTGGGCGTCGACTTCTCCCATGTGATGTCCCAAGGTGACCAGTTCGTCGTCGCTGTAGCCTTCAAGGCTGGCCTGATCCTTGCCGAAGAGCTTCTGCCAGTTCACCTGCGGCATGGCAGCCACGAGACCGTTCGGCTGGCGCAGGCTCGAATGGACCAAGAGGTGGTCAGGACGGCCGTCAGTGCTCGTGCCGAACTTGAGAAGACGGGCGATCACGTCAATCAGGTGGTAGCCGCTGTGGGACAGTTTGCCGTTGCCACAATCGTACCCGTGATAGCCGACCTCGACTAGTTCGCCTCCCACCCGCATCTGACCGTCGGCGTGGCAGGCGGTGATGTTGGTCACCACCTGACCGGTCGTCTCGCGGACCTCCATCACCCAGTCAAAGATCTTGGCATAGACCGGCATGAACGGCCGTTGGGCGTTCAACATGGCACAGATCGGACCGCTGCGTCGGGCTTCGGCGTAGGCCGCGCTCAGCGTGTCGAAATCTGACAGGATGCCTTGCGCCGCCGAAAGCGAGGTGATTGCCTCGGGTCGCGTCGTCACCGGCTTGTCGAGGAACAGGTTCAGGCCCTTCTTCAGTGCCCAAAGGGCGTACATCAAGTGCGCCTCGGGCGGCACCGAGACGATCACAGCATTTATACCATGTTTGCGAACAAGCCTGTTCAACTGCGCTTCGGTCCTGCTATCCATATGGTAGGGCGAAGCCGGGTCGACAAAGACGATTTCGTCGGGCCGATTACCTGGCATTCCTGCCAGGCGCGCCTCAGTCGCTTCTCGCGCGCTGGCAAGTTCCACCCCGGCAGGGCAGACCACGTTGTTGCCTTCTACGTGAAGTTCCGGCAGGTGCTTGGCGATGGTCCGTTCCCAGTGCAGGCCGAGGCCGATCTGCATGACAACAATAGGCTTCGACAATTCGCGGCCTATCTTCAAATCCAGCGTCTTAATTGGGGAATTTGCGGTTATTACGCTAGCCAGATTTTTTTGTGGAATGCTTAGGCGAAACAAACGGTCAGTTTCTCTACTGGCAAGTCGTCCCACAGATTGGTCAATCACGCGTTGGGGGTATTGTAAATGTTGGAAGGGCATTTATTAACTCCGTAGAATGTGATCTCCTTCATGCTCAATTCCAGAAACGTGCGCTTAGCAACATCTGAGATTGGAGCGCCGAAGGGCGAGTCACGGAGATCGACAAAAGCGTCGAACTTTCATAATATACAGCAAAAGCGTATGAACAACATGTCAAAAAGTCAATCAATAAAATGATTGCGCCCATACCTCCTGACACAATTCTTGAAAGCGCTCACCCAGGTTCACGCCGAAATCCAAGTCCGTCCGGAGAAAGGGGATCACCGCTCAGACTTCGATTTGTGCAAACATATCCCATGCTCGAAATCGGATAATCGGCGCAGAAATTCCAGCTTTTCGGCCCCGTATTCGACAATATAAACGAAACTTTCGCAACCAGACACCACTCCGCAAAGGCATAAAAGAAGGATTTCACCCAGTGGATACAGGACTTTCGCATGTTGCCGAGGATCCCACAGTACACGACTCATTGAGCTATTGAGCTTTTGGGGATGGTTTTTAGCCACGCCTTGATGGCCATTTCCGGGTCGTATAGCAGCCACCGTCGCAAGGTATCAAGGCCGGTTCGGAACCAGGACT
>JALWPC010000545.1 GCA_026995265.1 Paracoccaceae bacterium | reverse complement strand
GTCATCCACCCGCTCACCGACCATCGCCGCGTTTTGCCGCTCGACAAAAAGGGCGAGTTGCTGGAGGCCCACCCGGATTTCCAACTGGTTATCTCCTATAACCCCGGCTATCAGAGCCTGATGAAGGACCTCAAGCAATCCACCAAACAGCGCTTCACCGCGCTGGATTTTGACTATCCCGAAGCCGCCGACGAGGCCGCGATTGTGTCCCGCGAGGGCGGTGTGGACGAGGCCACGGCGCTGAAGCTGGTCGAGATCGCCCACAAGGCCCGCAACCTGAAGGGCCACGGCATAGACGAGGGCATTTCCACCCGCCTGCTGGTCTACGGCGCTATGCTGATCAAAGGCGGGATTGCCCCGGTCGAGGCCTGCAAAATGGCCATGGTCCGGCCCCTGTCGGATGACGCCGATATTCGCGCCACGCTGGATGCGGCGGTCGAGATGATCATCGGCTAGATGGACCCGCTGGCCCAAATCTGGCGCGACAGGCTGAACTGTGCCGTGCCCAAGGTGGATGACATCTTCGAGGCGGCGCTGGGGCGTGCGCAAGCGGTGATGGACGAGGCGGCGCTGACCGCGTGGCTCGCCGGGGCCGATGTGGTCTGCGCGCTGGGGCGGGGCCTTGAACTGCCGCTTTATTACCTCGACAATATGCCCGAGGTGGTAAAGCATTCTGACGCCGCCATTCTCCCAGAGGTTGCCGAGCTTTGCACCCATCTTTCCCGTGAATCCGTGCGCGGCTCCATTGGCCCGTTTCTGGGCACGCTGGCCCAAGTGGCGCGGCGGTTGGACAATGCCGATTTGCTGCGCATCTGGCTGCGCCTGATCCGCAAAATGGTGGCCGAGGCCAAGGATGGCACGACGCCATTGCTCACCCGCGCCCCCTTCCTGTTTGCCCAACTCTCCCTGCCCGGGGTGCAGGCATGGGTCGAATATGGCATGAATGTCTACCGCGATTACCCCCACCGCCTGCCGGACTATTTCAGCCTCACCAGCGCCGACAGCAAGGCGATGTTGGTCAAGCAGCGCGCGGGCACCCTGTTCATGGATGCCGAGCGGCAACTCCACATGTTCCAGCGGGCGTTTTTTGAGGCCGACGAGGATTTCCGGCCCTACTCGGAGGCGCTGGAAACCGCCCGCAAGCCCAAGCCCCATTATGACCAGCAGGGCCTGCATATCCCCGATGTTTACGAGGATCTCGGCACGGTTAAGGGCATTGACCGCTACTACGCCCTGCTGGCCCATATGCTCGCCCACCGCGCGTGGACAAAGCCCCTGCTGGCCGACAACTTCAGCGTGTTTCAGCATATCGCTATCGAGACCTTCGAGGATGCCCGCATCGAGCATCTGGCCATGCAGAAATACCCCGGTTTGCGCAAGCTTTGGGTCGCCCTGCACCCGGTGCCGGTGCCCGGGGCCTGCCCCGCTGGCTGGGCCTGCATCCGCCACAAGCTCGCCATGCTCTCTTATGCCATGCTCAACCCGGAGCACCGCTATACTGACCCTTCCCTACTGGAATTTGTTGAAAAATTCCGCGAAAGGGTGGCGGCAGATCCCCATGACCCCACGCTGGCGGTTGACCTTGGCGTAAGCTGGCTGGCCAAGAATTACGAGCATGATTTCCGCAAGGCCAATGTGTGGTTCGAGGATACCGAGGTCAGCTATCGGGATGATAACCGCTACCTTTGGATGTTTCTTGAAGAAGCCGAGGAAGAGGATGATTTCCACTCTGACCACGGCGCGCAGGCGCGGGTTGAAGAGGAGGATGACGGCCTCTTGCCGCCGCGTTTTTACCCCGAATGGGATTACCAGTTGCAAAGCTACCGGCCCGACTGGGTGACGGTGTTTGAAAGCATGGCCGAGGCGGGCAACGGGGCCGAGATTGACGCGCTGCTGGAAAAACACCAGCGGCTGCTCAAGCAGCTAAAAGCCATTGTTGACCTGCTAAAACCCCAACAACGCAAGCGCGTTCGCTACCAGAACGAGGGTGATGACCTTGATCTTGATGTCGCCATTCGGGCGGCGATTGACTACCGGATCGGCTCCACGCCCGACACCCGCATCATGCAAAGCCAAGTCAAAGACGGGCGCGATATTGCGGTGATGCTGCTTCTGGACCTCTCCGAATCTATCAACGAGGTGCCCGCCGGTGCGGAAAGCACCATCCTGCAACTTTCCCAAGAGGCCGCCGCGCTGCTGGCCACTTCGGTGGAGGCGCTGGGCGACCCGCTGGCCATTGGCGGCTTTAGCTCCAATACCCGCAACGAGGTCAGTTATTCGCATTTCAAGGGCTTCAGGGAGCCATGGGGCGACGTGCCCAAAGCCCGCCTTGCCGGCATGAAAGCGGGCTACTCCACCCGCATGGGCGCGGCCCTGCGCCATGCGGGGGGCTATCTGGCCAACCGCGCCGAAGAAAAGCGCCTGCTTCTGGTGCTGACCGATGGCGAGCCCCATGATATTGACGTGGCCGACCCGAAATACTTGCAGGATGACACCCATATTGCCGTGGGTGAACTGGCGAGCAAAGGGGTGAGCACCTATTGCATCAGTCTGGACCCGAACGCCGATGACTACGTGGCCGACATTTTCGGGGCCAACAACTTTACGGTGATCGACCGTGTCGAAAGCCTGCCGGAGAAATTGCCCAGATTGTTTATGTCGCTTACCCGCTAAGGCCAAGCCGAAACAGCAAAACCACAACAACAATCGCCAATATCCCTGCCACCCCCTGCCAAAAGGCCACCGGATTTTTCTCGGCCAGCGGCTGCGTGCGTTTGCCGGAAAAAGCCGGGTTTGGTTTGGTCAGATCACAGGTGAATTGTGACAGGGTATCATAGCGCTTGTGGGCGATGGGGTGCACCGCTTTTTGCAAGGCCCCGTCCACCCAGTCCGGGGCGCGGCTGGGCGTGTAAACCAGCCGTTTGAGCTGCGCCGGGGTTTGCAGCCGCGCTACTTTGGCGCCATAGGGCAAAGCACCCGTCAGCATTTGATAGGCTATTACCCCGAGTGCATAAATATCGGATGCCCGCGTATACGGCGCGCCGATAAAGCATTCCGGCGGCGCGTATTGCAGCGCGCCTTGAAGATGCCCGGGCGCCGGCGCGGCCTCTTGCAGGCCAGCCACCTTTACCTCGCCAAAATCAATGATTTTCACTGTGCCCGCATGGTCAATCATAATATTTTCGGGGCGCAGGTCCCGATGCAGCATTTCTTTTCGATGCAAGGCGCGCAGGCCTTTGGCCACCTGTTCTATGATGTTGCGCATCTCGCCAAGGCTGCATTTGGGGTTGTCGATCATCCACTGCGCAAGGGTTTGCCCTTCGATAAACTCGGTGACGGTATAGATAAACTCGCGGGGGCGGCCAAGCGGCGCGGCGCGGAGCAGGTGGGCCGATTTGACCCGCCGCGCGATCCAGTCTTCCATCATGAAGCGGTTGAGCGCGGCCTGGTCGCCTTGCAGGTCTGTCGAGGGGATTTTCAGCGCATAACGGGCTTTGCTTCGGGTGTCTTCCACAAGATAAACATGGCTGCGGTGGCTGCTGTGCAGGGGGCGCAGCACCGTGAACCCCTCGAAGGCCTGACCAGCTTCAAGCAACGGCGGGGCGCGCAGGGCTTCGGATTCCCGCATAATTTCAGAGGCTTCGCCCTCGGGCAGCGAGTCTATACGCACAATTTGCAGGGTGAGATTGTCGGCGCTTCCATTTTCCAGCGCCTGCGCCACGATGCTTTCGGCGGCGGCATTCAGGTTATCCCCGGCAGCGCCAATGGTGGCGGCCATGGCGCGGGGTGCGAGATGCTCGAACACTCCGTCAGTGGCCAGCACGAAAATATCCCCCTCGGCCAGTGGAACGGTGCGGTAATCCACATCCACCGTGGTTGCCATACCAATCGCGCGGGCGAGGTAGCTTTGGGCGCTGGACACCACGGTGCGGTGGTCCACGGTGAGGGGCTCCAGCCCCTCGCCCTCCACGCGATAAATCCGGCTGTCGCCCACATGGAAAATATGCGCCGCGCGCCCCTTGAGCACCAGCGCCGACAGGGTGCAGACATAGCCCTGATCCATATTATACGCATCAATATTGCGCTTGGTTTCGGCATAAAGCCACGAATTCACCGCGCGGATCACCCGCAGGGCCGAGGTCTTCACGCTCCAGGTGTCCGAGGTGCTGTAATAGTCGGTGAGGAAGCTTTTCACCGTCGATTCAGCGGCGATCTGGCTGACCTTAGAGGAGCTTATGCCATCGGTGATCAGCACCGAAATGCCCTTCAGCGCCAGCGCCGGACCAGACGGAATAAGGGCGCCGTGGAAGTCCTGGTTGACCGCCTTGCGCCCTTTGTCGGAACAATGCCCGAGGGATATGGATAGGGTCTTAGCCATTGTGGCCGCCTCCAACGCCCCCTCCCTAACCTCTCGTGCGGGGGAGGGGACGCGCCAAGGGAAGCGGATTACTCCGCAGGCACCGCGGCGGCGCCGCGCTTGGCACCGGTGCGCACATGGGTTGAATAGAGCGTGAGGCCCACAAAGGTGACGCCGCCAACGATATTACCCAGCACGGTGGGGATCTCGTTCCAGATCAGGTAATCGGAGATGGTGAAGCCCCCGCCCAGAATGAGGCCCGAGGGGAAGAGGAACATGTTGACCACCGAATGCTCGAACCCCATGTAGAAGAACAGCATGATCGGCAGCCACATGGCAATGGCCTTGCCGCTGACGCTGGTGGACATAAAGGCCGCCACTACGCCGGTAGACACCATCCAGTTGCACATCACGCCGCGGATAAACAGGGTAAGCATACCCGAAGCCCCGTGGGCGGCATAACCAAGGGTGCGGCCCTCGCCGATCATGCCGATTTTCTCGCCAATCTTGTTGGGCGGCACGTCAAAACCATAGGTAAAGACGATGGCCATGAAAAACGCCACGGTCAGCGCCCCGGCGAAATTGCCGGTAAAGACCAGCCCCCAGTTCCTGAGCATCCCCCCCACGGTGACGCCCGGGCGCTTGTCCATCAGCGCCAGCGGCACAAGGGTGAACACACCGGTGAGCAGGTCAAAGCCCAGCAGGTAAAGCAGCACAAAGCCCACGGGAAACAGCACCGCCCCCGCCAGCGGTTGGCCGGTATTGACGTTGATCGAGATCGAAAACGCCGCCGCCAGCGCCAGAATGGCCCCGGCCATATAGGCGCGGATCAAGGTGTCGCGGGTGGACATGAAGACCTTGGATGCCCCCGCATCCACAAGCTTGGTTACAAATTCGGTTGGTTGTAGATATGCCATGATAACCCCTTTGGTTTAGGCGGCTGTCCGGGCGCGCAAGCGGGCCCCGTCCAGCAGGATACGGCCGTTTTCGACCTTGATTTCATAGGTTTTAACGGCGCCCTCATCGGCGCCCTGGGCCTGCCCCGTTTCAAGGCTGATCACCCAGTTATGCAGCGGGCAGGTCACTGAACTGCCATGCACAATCCCCTCGGAAAGCGGGCCCTTTTTGTGCGGGCAGGTGTCGTCTATCGCGAACACCTTGTCTTCCGCCGTGCGGAAGATCGCCACGCAGCCAAGGGCGGTTTTCACCACCCGCGCGCCCCGCCTGGGGATGCTTTCCAGCGGGGCAATGTCAATAAATTCGCTCATTCTGCGGCCTCCAGTGTCAGGTCTGCCAATGCCGCCCATTTCTGCGGCTGATATTCCGGTTTGGCCTGCTCGGCCCACGGGTCTTTGCGGTAAACGGATTGCGAAAGCTCGAAGCGGGCGACCAGCGCGGCGCGGGTGTCCAGGTCCTCCACCACCTGCGAGATCACCCAGTCCAGCCCCACCTTGGCCACCCATTTATAGGGGCGGTCCATATAGGCGGCGCTCTCGCGATAGAGCTGGATGAAGGCGGCGGCGAGGTCCATCACCTCGGCCTCGGTCGCCACCGTGGCCAGCGGCTCGGTCTGTTTGACCTCCATGCCCGCCGCGCCAGCCACAGAAACCTGATAGCCGCTCTCCACACAGACAACGCCAAGGTCTTTGCAGGTCGCCTCGGCGCAATTGCGCGGGCAGCCCGAGACGGCGAGCTTCACCTTATGGGGCGTCCACGACCCCCAGAGCATCTTTTCCAGCTTAATCCCCAGCCCGGTGCTGTCCTGCGTGCCAAAGCGGCAATGGTCGGCACCGACACAGGTTTTCACCGTGCGCAACCCCTTGGAATAAGCATGGCCCGAAACCAACCCCGCCGCGTTCAGGTCGGCCCAGATGGCGGGTAGGTCGGCGCGCTCAACACCGAGCAAGTCAATCCGCTGGCCGCCCGTCACATGGATGGTCGGCACGTTGTATTTCTCCGCCGCATCGGCAATGGCGCGCAGTTCCTGCGGCGTGGTGATGCCGCCCCACATGCGGGGCACCACGGAATAGGTGCCGTCTTTCTGGATATTGGCGTGGTTGCGCTCGTTGACAAAGCGGCTTTGCTGATCGTCTTGATACTCAAGCGGGTATTCGCAAATCAGGTAATAATTCAGCGCCGGGCGGCAGATGTGGCAGCCGCAGGAAGTCTTCCAGCCCATCTCCTGCATCACCGCCGGAATGGATTTCAGACCTTGCGATCTGATCACCCGCCGGATGTCCTCATGGCTATGATCAGTGCAGCCGCATATCCCCGCCTTGGCGGGGGTTTGGAAAGCGTCGCCCAGCGTCGCGGCCAGCACCTGCTCCACCAGCCCCGCGCAGGAGCCGCAGGAGGCCGAGGCCTTGGTGATAGCCTTCACCGCGCCCAGCGTGGTGGCCCCGCCTTCAATCGCCTTCACAATCGCGCCCTTGCACACGCCGTTGCAGCCGCAAATCTCGGCGCTATCAGCCATGGCGGCGACCATCGCCAGCGGCTCGGCCCCCTGCACGGCGGGGCCGAAGATCAGCGTTTCGCGGATGTCGGAAATATCCTCGCCCGCTTTCAGCTTTTCAAAGAACCAGCCGCTATCCATGGTGTCGCCATACATGACGATGCCGATAATCCGGTTGTCGCGCAGCACCAGCCGCTTGTAAATCCCGCGCCCCGGGTCGCGGAAGACGATCTCTTCGCGCCCCTCGCCTTCGGCAATATCGCCCACCGAAAACAGGTCAACGCCCGTCACCTTGAGCTTGGTCGAGACCACCGGCGCCCTAAACGCCGCGGGCTCGGCCAGCAGGGTTTTCGCCAGCACTTTGGCCATGTCAAACAAGGGCGCAACGAGGCCGTAGACCACGCTGTCATGCTCCGCGCATTCACCAAGGGCGTAGATGTCGGGGTCGGATGTGGCCATCGCATCATCCACCACAATCCCGCGCTCGGTATACAGGCCCGACTCCACCGCAAGGCGCACCTCGGGGCGGATGCCTGCGGCCATGACCACAAGATCAGCGGGCAGGGTGATGTCCCCCTCCAGCAGCACCGCCTCCGCGCGGCCGTCGCCAACAATCGCGTTGGTCTGCGCCTTGCAGATCACCTCGATGCCCCGTGCCTCCAGCTCCTTTTGCAAAAGGTAGCCCGCTGCCGCGTCGAGCTGGCGCTCCATCAGGTGGCCCATCAGGTGCACCACCGTCACGGCCATGCCCTGCGTGTTGAGCGCCGCCGCCGCCTCAAGCCCCAGCAAGCCGCCGCCGATCACCACCGCGCGGCCGCCCTCCTGTGCCGCCGCCAGCATTGCGTCTACATCGGCAATGTCGCGAAACCCCACAACCCCGGGCAGGTCATTGCCCACCACCGGAATGAAGAACGAGGTGGAACCGGTGGCAATGACCAGTTTGTCATAGGCGGTTTCGCCTTTTGGCGTGATCACCCGCTTGCGCTTGCGCTCGATCTTCACCACCGGTTCGCCAAAGCGGGTTGTGATGCCCTGCGCGGCATACCAGGCCGCATCATGGGTGATAATATCGGCAAAATCCGTCTCCCCCGCCAGCACGGGGCTGAGCATGATCCGGTTATAATTCCCGCAGGGCTCGGCCCCGAACAGGGTAATGTCATAGGCCCCCGCGTGGCGCTCCAGCAGCTCTTCCAACAGCCGCCCCGAGGCCATGCCTGCGCCGATAATCACCAGTTTTTCCGCCATCCCGCAACATTCCTTTTGCTGAATATGATTCGTTGATCCAGTGATAGCCCTTGCTTGTGTTGCTGTCTGTTGCTAAGAACACAGGAACACGTTGCGTTTTCTGCAACACCTAGGAAGGCGCCCAATGAGACACCTGCAAGTCCTTAAATATATTGAAAAAATATCCCGCACCGGTAGCCTGCGGAGCGCAGCGGAGGAGCTTAACATCACCCCGTCGGCGCTGAATCGCCGCATTTTGGGGGTGGAAGCCGAGCTTGGGGTCGAGATTTTCGAGCGCCACCCATCCGGCCTGCGGCCCAATATTGCGGGGGAAATTTTGCTCAAGCACATTCGGGAGCAGATTGCGGATATGGAGCGGGTTAAATCCCGCATTGCTGATCTTTCGGGGATGCGTGCGGGGCATATCAACATCGCCACCACCCGCGAGGTGGTGCAATATTTCCTGCCAGCGCTGATCAAGCAGCATCTGGCAGATTTTCCGGCGGTGACCTTCGGGGTGAACCTGCATGAACGTGGCGAGGCGGAAAATGCGCTGCTGGACCTGAGCGACGATATAGCGATTGTGTTTGAGCCGATGCACCTGAACGCGCTGCAAATTGCCTATACGGGCACGCAGCCAGTGTTTTGCATTATGGCGGCCAGCCACCCGCTGGCGGGGCGTGCGCGCCTGAAAATATACGATTGCATCCGTTATCCGCTATTGCTGCCCAAGCGGCCCGAAGGCATTCGGCAATTGCTGGATGCCACGGCCGAACGGATCGGGATTACGCTGTCTCCGGCGCTGGAAAGCAACAGCCTGGACCTGCTGCGGCTGATGTCGCAAGAGAGTGAATCGCTGAGCTTTAGTCTGGCGATCAATCTTCGGCCCGAGTTGGAAAAAGACGGGCTGGTAGCGGTGCCGCTGGACACCAGCGGCGTGGCGGCCGGGGTGCTCGTGGCAGGATATTTGCGCGGGCGGACCTTGCCCGTGGCAGCGGCACGGTTTCTGGAAACGGTGAACAAGGCGCTGTCTACGCAGTTCTAGGGGCGCTCTGTGCGCCTTATGCGATGTCCGGAAAATGGCGCCCTTCCGTACTCGCTCAATATAGTTTTGCGCAGCTACCCAAGGTAGAAACACCCACATTGGGCAAATGCAAATAGTTTATCATTCATAAATGTTGCAACATGTTGTATAATAATGATATATAATTACTTTGGATGACACCTATCCTAGGATAGGTGTTATGGTTGTGTAGAAGTGCCAGGGGCGATACGTAAACGTGGTTGCACGTTATAAGTGTTGCTCCAGACCGAAAGTTCCGGTGAAAACGGGCTGAATTCAGCGAAATCCTTTGGACCGGTTGTGTTCAAGGGTTCCTTCGGGAGAGGGCCTTTGCCTGCTCGGCCCATCATTTTTCCCGACAAACCCGGCTCAGATCGGGTCCTGTGCCACAATGCCGGGGAAGCGGCAGAGGGTGATTGTGTGGCTTTGTGGCAGGGTTTGTGCGGGCAGTTCCGGCGCGGTTATGAGGTCAATGAGGCGGTCGCGCGCTCGGGCCGTTGAAAAGCGAGGTCATCTCTTACCCTCCTCTGCTTTTTGGTAAGCCGCCCACAGGTCTGGTCTCCGTGCCTTGGTCATGGCCTCGCTTTGGGCCTGTCGCCACGCCGCCACCTTGCCATGGTGGCCCGAGGTCAGCACTTCCGGGATGGTGCGGCCCTCCCATTCGGCGGGGCGGGTGTAGTGGGGGTGCTCCAGCAAGCCGTTGGAAAAGCTCTCCTCCTCGGTGCTCTCGGCGTTGCCCAGCACCTTGGGCAGCAGGCGCGCCGTAGCGTCTATCACCGCCTGCGCGGCGATTTCCCCGCCGGTGAGCACGAAATCCCCCAGCGACACCTCCTCGACTTGGCGCGCCTCCAGCACCCGCTCGTCCACGCCCTCAAAGCGCCCACAGAGCAGGGTTATGCCGCGCGCTTTGCTGAAGCGCTGCGCCATGGCCTGGGTAAAGGGCACCCCGCGCGGGGAGAGGTAAACCAGCGGCCAGTCGGCGCGATCATGGCCCTTGTCGGCAAAGTCAATCGCGCGGCCGACCACATCGGCGCGCAGCACCATGCCCGCACCGCCGCCCGCGGGGGTGTCGTCCACATTGCGGTGCTTGCCCCGGGCAAACATGCGGATGTCGATGGGTTCCAGTGCCCACAGGCCCTCTTGCAAGGCGCGGCCCGTGAGGGAATGGCCCAGAACGCCGGGGAACATCTCGGGGTAAAGCGTCAGCACCTTGGCCTTCCACGCCCCCGCGAGCTCCGGCGTGTCCGGCATCAGGGTGCGGGGTGTGCGGCTGGCCTCAATGGACAGGCGGCCGTGGGACTTGCTGGGGCTTGGCATGTGGCAGGGCCTTTGCGATGGGGTTTAAGGCTCTATAGCGAAAAACCGGGGGGTGTTCCATGCAAAAACACAGAGGGGTGGCATGGCCGTTTTGCGTGGTTTAGGTTCTTGTTGAAACGCGAACCCCGCCTCGCCACCATGGCCGGGGTTGCGCGGGAACCAGCTTTTCCGGCTGGCATGGGTGAATAACAGGCTGACAGGCTCGGGGGCAATCCCGCCTTGGGTTTGATATTTTATTCGCCTAGGTTAATAAAAAATACCTGCCCTGTAATATACCGTGATTCCAGCAGGTTACAAAGAATAAGCTGTGAAAATTTCGAGAAAAGTCCGCCGGTTTTCAGTCCTGGTCGCCGACCACCACGCGCGGTTGATAAGGCGCGTCAAGCGCGGCAATCACCCCGGCGCTGATCTCGGATTTGCTCAGCCACCGCCCGCCCTTGCGGCCCAGAATCACATTCTGCACCCCCGCCCCCGCCACCGCGCGGCGCGCCAGCACCTCCGCCGCCAGCGCCGCCGAGCCATGCACATGCACAAACCGCCCGCCATTGGCCAGTTTGCTGTGCAAATGTTCGGCCAGCCACAGGCCGTCCTGATGCAGCCACGCCAGCACGAGGTCAAACGCGGGCATCGGCACAAGGGTAGAGAGTCCGCCGCACTGGTCGCGCCAGTCCATCGCCCAGGGGACGGCACCGATCTCGGCGGCCAGCGCCTCGGGGTGCCGCGCCGCCAGCACGGTTTGGCCTGCCCGCGCCGCAATCCAGCGGCTCGCTTCGGCCAGCATTCCGGTGCCGCCAACGATCAGCGCCCGCTCAATCATCTGTGCGCTCGGGAAACAGGCCTGCGGGCGGGTCGGCAATGAGCGTGCCCGAAGACAGGTCCACCGTGGGCACATTGGCGCGGGTGAAGGGCAGCATCACCGGCTCTTTCAGCCCCGCGCCCGCCACTTCCAGAATATCCCCCGCGCCGAAATCCTGCACCGCCGTCACCTTGCCCAGCCGCGCACCGCCGGTGTCCAGCACCGCAAGCCCGATCAGGTCCGAATGGTAATATTCATCATCGGGCAGGGTCGGCAGGTCCGCCCGGCGCGCATAAAGCTTTGTGCCCCGCAGGGCATCCGCCGCCTCTTTATCCTGCACGCCCGAGAGCCGCGCGCCAAAGCCGCCCTTGACCGTGCGCACCAGCTTTACATCAAAACTTTCCCCGGTTTCCGTCACCAGCGGGCTGTAGGCCTCGATCGCTGATGGCTCGGCGCAAAAGCTTTTGAGCCGCACCTCGCCGCGCACACCAAAAGCCCCCATCACCGCACCCACGCAAATCAGTTTGTTGTCCATCTATCGGTCCTCAACCTCCGCCAATAGCGGGTCACGCTGCTCCCATTTGGCCTTTTGCAGCTCCGGGGTCAGGCTCACCTCCACCGGAAAGCCGATGCACAGGTAAGCCACCAGAGCCCAGCCCTCCGGCACCTCTAAATCCGCCGCCATTTGCACGGGGTCGATGATCGACACCCAGCCCACGCCCAGCCCGTGGGCCCGCGCCATCAACCACAGGTTCATCACCGCCGACACCACCGAATAACGCCGCGCCTCGGGCATGGTGCCCGCCCCCAGCCCCGCGCCTTTCTCGGTGCCGTCGTCGCAAAACACCGCCAATTGCACAGGCGCAACCCGCATCCCGCTCAGCTTCAGCCCCGCATAAATTTGCGCCCGCTCGCCGGAATAGCCCGCCAGCGCCGCCGCGTTCGCCGCTTCGAAATTCGCCAGCGTTTTGGCCCGCGCCTCAGCCGATTTCACATTGATCAGCCGCCACGGCTCGGACAGCCCCACCGAGGGAGCCAGCCTTATGGCCTCCAGCACCGTGGCCAGCAGCTCATCCGGCACCGGCTTATCCGCCTGAAAGTGGCGCACATCGCGCCGCCAGCTCATCAGGTCATGCAGTTGCGCGCAAAAGTCATCAGGGAATTTCTCCATGGCTTAGAGATAAGCCGCTTTGCACAGGATGTGAACATAAAAAAGCCCCGCCGGATGACAGGGCTTTCTTAACAAAGGCCTTAAGCCTCTTATTCTTCAGCAGCCGCCTCTTCAGCCGGCGCGGCAGCGGCTTCCGCAGCTTCCGCCGCCTTGGCAGCCTTCTCTTCAGCCCGCTCAACAGCGGCTTTATGCGGCGCGCCCTTCTTGGGGTTGTTGCGGGTCTTCTTCTCGATCACCCCAGCCGCTTCCAGAAAGCGCGATACGCGGTCGGTGACCTGCGCGCCGTGGTCCATCCAGTGCTTTACACGGTCAAGATCAATCTTCACGCGCTCCTCAGAGTCTTTAGGCAGCAGCGGGTTATAGGTGCCGATTTTTTCAATAAAGCGCCCATCGCGGGGCATACGGCTGTCTGCCACTACGATGCGATAGAAAGGGCGTTTCTTTGAGCCGCCACGGGCGAGCCGGATTTTAGTAGCCATATTGTTTCTCCTTAAGATGGCGTTGAGGGCGATTGCCCGTCATTCTTGATACTCTTGTGATGCCTGATCACTTCCTCGATGA
>JALWPC010000544.1 GCA_026995265.1 Paracoccaceae bacterium | reverse complement strand
CGGGCAAATCGCGGTGACGCCCGATCAAAAGATCATGGTCAACCGGATGGAATTCACCTTTGACGGCGGCGGGCGCAAAAACCTTTCGCCCTATGTCGGCCAGCTCGCCGCGCTCTGCGCCAGCGGGGCCTATGACATTCCGCTGGCCGATGTCCACGCCAAGGCGGTGCATTCGGAAAATATCACCGCCGGCTCCCAGCGGGGCTTTGGCGGCCCGCAGGCCTATTTCGCCATCGAAACCGCGCTGGACGACATTTGCGCCGCGCAGGGGTGGGATCCGTTTGACCTGCGCCTGAACAATATTCTTGTTGAGGGCGGGCGCACGGTATCGGGCGGCAAGGTCGAGCAAAACCTGCGGCTTTCCGAGATGCTCGCCACCGCCCGCGCTCACCCCGTTTGGGCCAAGCGCGCCGACATCAAGGCCCGCTATGCGGCGGGCGGGCAGGTTTATGGCACCGGCATGGCCATGTCTCTGCAAGCCTATGGCACTTCGGGAGACGGGGTGGTTGCCTCGGTGGAAATGGATGCCGGGGGCAACATTACCGTGGCCTCGGACGCGGTGGATATGGGTAACGGCTCGGCCACCACGTTGGCCACGGTTGTCGGCAAAATCCTTGGCCGCAATGCGGGGGGCATCTCCATGGGCGGCTACCGGCTTTTCCCCGAAACCGGCCTGAAGGATGCCTACGGCGGCTCGTGGGAGGACCCGACATGGACCGCCAAAGGCGTCGGCTCCTCCTCGGCCTGCCTTACGGGGCTGCATCAGGTGCATGTGGTCGAGCAAGCCGCCAAAGCCCTGTTTTTGACCAGCATCCTGCCATGGGCAAAAGACGCGTGGTCACTGCCCGCACTAACCCCCGCGCAAACCGCGTGGGTGGATGGTTATCTCACCTATCGCCCCGGTGGCAAACCGGCGCTGGCGCAGGCCGAGCTTGCCAGATGGAATGCCGAAAATCGGGGTGTCACCGGAGCCTTGGCGCACGGGTTTATCCAAGGCACGTGGGCCTCGGCAGATTACGATATTTCCGGCCTGCAAAGGCTGGAAATAGACGGGTTGTCGCTGAAATCCGGCCAAGGTGGCGACTGGGAAAGGGTCCGGCGGCAAAACACCACCCCGCCAAAGGGCAACCCGCGCGCCGGTCGTTATGCCTATGCGCCGGCGGTGAACCTGATCGGCCTGGTCGTTGACCGTGTTTCCGGCCGCGTGCAGGTTGAGCACGCCGTCACCGTGCTCAATGCCGGCCGTATTCATGTGGAACCGCTGGTCAGTGGCCAGGCCCAGGGCGGGCTGGCCATGGCGCTGGGCTGGGCGCTGCTGGAAGACATGCCTGCGGGCATGGAAGGGCCCGCCAATGGCCGCTGGAACCTCGACCAATACCATGTTCCGCGCTATCAAGACCTGCCGCTCAACAGCAAATATGTGGAAGGCCAGCGCAGCCAGGAGCTGATATTGCTACCAGAAAATGGCGAGGCTGCGGGCCGTGGCATTGCCGAGGCCGTGATGGTCGCCATTGCCCCTGCCATTTCCAATGCGCTGCGGGATGCCACCGGCGTGCGTTTTTCGTCCCTGCCGATCACACCGGCTAAAATTCTGGAGGGCTGGACATGAGCTTTTCCCTGACCATAAACGGCACCACCCACAGGGTGAACGAGGCGCAAGCGGGCACCAGGTTGCTGGATTTCCTGCATGATACCGCCAATCTGACGGGCACCAAGCGTTGCTGCGGCATCGGCATTTGCCGCGCCTGCACGGTGGCGGTGCAAAAGGCGGGCAACGGTTTTACCGAGCCGATGATCGCCTGCTCCACCCCCCTGGCCCTGCTCAAAGGCGCGCGCATTACCACGATTGAGGGTGTCGCCACAGGCGACCGCCTTTCCGCCATCCAGCAAGCTTTCCTGGATCATTTCGCCTTTCAATGTGGCTATTGCACCCCCGGTTTTGTTATGGCCTCAGAGGTGTTCCTCGACTGGCTGAAAACGGCAAGCGTGACCGAAGCCGAACTGGATGCGCTGATTGAAAACGCCATCGGCGACCACATCTGCCGCTGCACCGGATACATCCGCTATTACGAGGCCCTCAAAGCCGTGTCGCGCAAAATGCTGGAGGCCAAGGCATGAAAAAGCTGCTGATCATGCTGGCCCTTGCCAGCCCCGCCGCCGCCCAGCAAAGCTTTGCCGATTACGCCGCTCGGTGCGCTGCGCAAATCGCCGAGATCCCGCCGATCAACTGCGGTGACGGCGTGCTGATCCCGATCACCGTCAACGGCCAAACGCCAGCCGAATACACCAGAGACATGACCTGCGACCGCCCCGGCCTGCTGCCCAATGGCGAGGGCTCTGACGGCCAATGTGTCCCCGGCTCCCGCGTGCTTGACCTTTCAACCGAGACCATGCAAATCACCGCCATGTGTCGGCAAAAAAACATCCGTTCCCCTATAGATGCGCTGGTGTTTAACGAGGTTGATGTGGTCGCCCACAACCCGGCCACCGGTGCCACCTGCTGGTTTCAGGCCGAAGCCCCCGAGGGTGCGAGCATTAACGGCGCGCTTGTCCCCTCGCCCAACGCCCCCGGCGCGGCGGATTTCTGGAACCCGGTCGAGGATGTTTTGAAGGCCGATTGCGGCGGCTGCCATGACAATGACCCGATCATGTATTCGCCCTTTATCGGGCAGGTGTGGGACCACATTGCCACCGATCCTCTGGGCCTGTATTTTCAGGTCGCCCCCGAGATGGGGTTTGCTCGGTGGCCCACCATGGCCCTGCGACCAAGGGATAACGCCTGCCTTGGCTGCCACCGTATCGGCATTCAGGAAACCTGTGGCCAGCTTTTGGACAAAGCCACCGGCCGGACCATCCCCGAGGGGGCCGATGCCTGGGCCAGCACCTTCCCCGGCAACACATCCATGCCGCCATTTCATGCCCAGTCCCTGGCCGCATGGAACACGTTTTTCCAACGCTCGGTGGATGTGCTACAAAGCTGCTGTGAGGACCCGCAGCAACCGATGTGCAACTTGTCGCCAATTTTGGGCGCGCCGGAATAGCAGAACATGCACCCTGTAAATCCTGACTATAAGGGACTGAATTATCATATGATTTCTCTTTAGAGGGTATATGGCTATCATGCTCTCTTTTAGGTAGATTTACAACTACATTCCTAGGTATGTAGTTATATTAGGAGATCATTGAAACCATTATTTCACGTTGTAAATCAATAGGTTGTTACTCAGAAAAGGCGTTGTTGCATATAAGATCGTTGAGACGGATTTCCCCTTTCCCAAGCCAGTCATTGGATTTTCACGCTCACAGGCATTCCATGTGCTGTGAATCGGTTAAGGCAGTTCACGATGACTTTGGCT
>JALWPC010000543.1 GCA_026995265.1 Paracoccaceae bacterium | reverse complement strand
GCGCCCCGCCCACCACGCTGACACCCAGCACGGAGAAGGTGTCGGCGCTGAAGCTGTGATGCATCAGGGTGGGAATGTCGGTAGTGCCCGCATCATACCACATGGCGATCATCGCCACCAGCATCAGGACCGAGCCGAGCAGCGTATAGAGGAAGAACTTGAACGAGGCGTAAACACGGTCCTTCCCGCCCCAAATGCCGATGATCAGGAACATCGGGATCAGCCCCGCCTCGAAGAAGACATAGAACAGCACAAGGTCGAGCGCGGTAAACACCCCGATCATCAGGCTTTCCAGCAGCAAAAACGCCACCATATATTCCTTGACCCGCGTTTCCACATGCCAGCTTGCGCCGATCACGATGGGCATCAACAGGGTGGTGAGCATCACAAACAGCACCGAAATGCCGTCTACCCCCATTTTATATTGCAGACCGGCAATCCAGTCGGCCTGTTCGACCATCTGGAAATCGGGGTTTGACGGGTCAAACTGCGCCAGAATGGCGAGGCTGGCCAGGAAGGTGACCACCGTCACGCCCAGCGCGATCCACTTGGCATTGCGCTTGGCCATATCGTCTTCGCCGCGCAGGAAGAGCAGCATCACACCGGCCCCGATCATCGGGAAAAAGGTCACGAGTGAGAGTAGGTTTTCCATGTTAGTTGATCCCTCGTGTCATCATAAACCATGTGATCAGCCCGCCGACCCCGAGGATCATCGCCAATGCGTAGGTAAACACATAGCCCGACTGCCAGCGCCCCGCGAGGCGGGTCAGCCACGGAATAAAGCCCAGCGCCACCCCGTTCAGCCCGCCATCTATCACCGCGCCGTCGCCCTTTTTCCACAGGAAATGGCCGATCTTGAAGGCGGGTTTCACGAACAGCACGTTGTAAAGCTCGTCGAAATACCATTTGTTGAGCAGGAAATGGTAAAGCCCGTGATGCCGCCGGGCCAGCGCCGCCGGAATGCCGGGCCTGGCGATATACATCAGCCATGCCAAGGCAAAGCCCAGCACCATGGCCACGAACGGGGCCACAGACACCCATTCCGGCACGCTATGCGCCTCATGGATCACGTGGTTTTCAGCGCCGGTAAACACCGCGCCGCCAAACCATTCCCCCACGGCCTCGCCAAAGAACACCCCGCGCCAGAGCATACCGGCAAAGGTGGCCCCCAGCGCCAGCACTCCGAGGGGCACCAGCATCACCATCGGGCTTTCATGGGCGTGCTCATGGGCGTGCTTGTCGCCCTTTTGCGGCCCGTAAAACGTCATAAACATCAGCCGCCAGCTATAAAACGCCGTCATCGCCGCTGCGATCACCAGCATCCAGAAGGCATATTGCCCAACGCCGCTGCCCGCCGCAAAGGTGCTTTCAATAATCGCATCCTTGGAGATAAATCCGGCAAAGCCGATGGTGGTGAGCGGGATGCCAACGCCGGTAATGGCCAGCGTGCCGATCATCATCGCCCAGAAGGTCAGCGGGATTTTCTTGCGCAAGCCGCCATAGCTGCGCATATCCTGCTCGTGGTGCATGGCGGTGATCACCGAGCCCGCCCCGAGAAACAGCATCGCCTTGAAGAACGCGTGGGTGAGCAGGTGGAACATCGCCACCTGATACACGCCCACCCCCGCCGCCGCGAACATATAGCCAAGCTGGGACATGGTGGAATAGGCAATCACCCGCTTGATGTCGTTTTGCACCAGCCCGATGGTCGCCGCCACAAAGGCGGTGGTGGCGCCGATCACGGTGACAAAGGTCAGCGTGCCCGGGGCGTATTCATAAAGCGGCGACATCCGCGACACCAGAAAGACCCCCGCCGTCACCATGGTGGCGGCGTGGATCAGCGCTGAAACCGGCGTCGGGCCTTCCATGGCGTCGGGCAGCCATGTGTGCAGGAAGAGCTGCGCCGATTTCCCCATCGCGCCGATAAACAGAAGCAGGGTCAGCGCCTCGACCGCGTTGACATCCATCCACAGGAAGTGGAAGCTTTGCCGGGACAGCGCCTCCCCCTGCCCGAATATCACCTCAAAGCTGATGCTGTCGGTCATATAGAAAATGCCGAAAATCCCCAGCGCAAAGCCGAAATCCCCCACGCGGTTGACCACAAACGCCTTGATCGCCGCCGCATTGGCGCTCGGCTTTTTGTAGTAAAAGCCGATCAGGAGGTATGAGGCCACGCCCACACCTTCCCAGCCAAAGAACATCTGCAAGAGGTTGTCAGACGTCACCAGCGCCAGCATGGCAAAGGTGAAAAACGAAAGGTAGGCAAAGAAGCGCGGCTTGTAGCTCTCGCCCTCGCCCCATTGCGGGTCATCCGCCATGTAGCCCAGCGAGTAAACATGCACCAGCGCCGAAACCGTGGTCACCACCACCAGCATGATCTGCGTCAGGCGGTCCATCCGAATGGCCCAGTCCACGCTCAAAGAGCCGCTCTCGACCCAGCGCAGAATGGTGATGGTCTCGGCCTCTTCAAAGCTCTGGAAAAACACCATCCACGAGAGGACAGCGGCGAGGATCAGCAGGCCCGTGGTCAGGAACTGTGCGCCACGCTCACCGATCATCCGCCAGCCAAAGCCGGCAATCAGCGCGCCAATCAGGGGGGCAAACAGGATTATTGTTGGCATCTCTCTACCCCTTCATCACGTTAACGTCTTGCACGTTTATCGAGCCACGGTTGCGGTAGAACACCACCAATATCGCCAGCCCGATCGCCGCCTCCGCCGCCGCCACGGTGAGGATAAACAGCGTAAACACCTGCCCCGCGAGGTCCCCCATAAAGCTGGAAAACGCCACCATGTTGATGTTGACCGCCAGCAGCATCAGCTCGATCGACATCAGAATGACAATGATGTTTTTTCGGTTCAGGAAAATGCCGAAAATGCCCACAACAAACAGCATCGCTGCCACGGTGAGGTAATGTTCAATGCCTATGGTCATAGCCCCTGCCCCGGTTTTACATCAATCATTTCAACGGCCTTGTCGGCGTCGCGGTAAATCTGGCCAACAATGCTTTGCCGCTTCACGTCTTTCCTGTGCCGCATGGTCAGCACAATCGCGCCGATCATCGCCACCAGCAGGATCAAGCCCGCCGCCTGAAACAGGTAGACGTATTGCGTATAAACAAGGCTGCCGATCGCCACGGTGTTTTGCACCTGATCAATCGCCGGCGTTACAGCCGCGCGCATATCCGGCGCCATGTCGGCGCTCACCCAGCCTGTCCAATAGCCCGTGGCCAGCAGCAATTCCATCAGGATCACCAGCCCGATCAGGCTGCCGATGCGCACATATTTGCTCATGCCCGATTTCAGCTCGGCAAAGTCCACGTCCATCATCATAACCACAAACAGGAACAGCACCATGACCGCGCCC
>JALWPC010000542.1 GCA_026995265.1 Paracoccaceae bacterium | reverse complement strand
TTTGAAGAGCAGCTTGTGGGCGCTAAAGAGGGCGAAGAGGTAGAGGTAAAGGTGACCTTCCCCGCCGAGTATCAGGCCGAAAACCTGAAGGGCAAGGACGCTGTATTTACCTGTAATATCAAAGCGGTCAACGAGCCCAAGCCCGCAGAGATCAACGATGAACTGGCCCAGCGTTATGGTGCCGAAGACCTTGACGGCTTAAAAAAGCAGATCAAGGAACGCCTGGAGGACGAATACAAAGGCGCGGCCCGCACCGTGCTCAAGCGTGCGCTGATGGACAAGCTGGATGATATGTTTGACTTTGACCTGCCGCCTGGCTTGGTAGAGGCCGAAGCTGCTTCCATCGCCCACACCCTGTGGCATGACGAGCACCCCGACGAGCACGGCCACGACCACCCCGAGATCGAACCTACCGACGAGCACAAGAAGCTCGCCGAGCGCCGCGTGCGCCTTGGCCTGCTTTTGGCCGAGCTTGGCAACAAGAACGAGATCACGGTTTCGGATGAGGAGATGCAGCGCGCCATGTTCGAAGCGGCGCGGCAATACCCGGGCCAGGAGCGTGAGTTCTTTGAATTCATACAGAAAAACCCGGATGCCCAGCAGCAGCTCCGCGCACCATTGTTTGAAGACAAGGTGGTGGACTACATCGTGGAACTGGCCAAGGTGACCGATAAAACCGTCAGCAAGGAAGACCTGCAAAAGGCGATTGAGGCGCTCGACGACGCTTAATTCGACCGGTATACAATGTCAAAAAGGCGGGATCAGCATCCCGCCTTTTTTACAGGCTCATTTTGAACTGCAACTGCAACTCTTTCAAAGCCGCTTCCACCGATGCCTGCCCTGTTTGGGCTTCCAAATTGGCGCCGTTATTCGCCATGGCGGCTTTCATAAAGCTACCGGTATTGGATTTGCTTATCTGTTCGGCCTCCGCCAGCAGTTTGCCAATGTCGGCCAGCACTTTGGCCAGCCGCGCGGTGTCAGCCGAAATTTGCGTTGCGCGGCTTGCTCTTTTGGCGCTGGAAAAGGATGAAACAGCCTTTTGTATATGAATCACCACTTTGTCATGGTCATTAAGCCTGGCGGTTTTCTGGTGTTTGCTAGCGGCCTCCAGTACGACATCCAGCCCTTTGGCACTTTGGGCCGCCGCCTTATTGCTGGCGTTGGCAATCTTTTTCATCCTCTCCAGCCGTGCCGACAATCCGGCCGCCGCTTTGCGCATAGAGGCGATATTTTTGTAAACGGTGTTGGAATCATCCGCGCCTTGTTTCAGCAGTTTTACGTTGCGCTCCCAGCCTCCGCGAATAGCGGTGATCGGCTTGGCGAGGCTTTGCAGGCCGCTCACCAGCGTTGCCATGCCCGCTGTTTTCACTCGGCCCTTGTTTCCGCGACCTGCAATGTCCAGAACCCCAGTCATAAACTCCATTTTACTGTCTTGCAGGTCCACATTGGAAAAGCTCAGCCTGAGATCATCAAAATTGACGGGTGACTTTTTTAAAGTGTCTCTCAAGGCATCGGTTCCGACGCGCTTTATGTCGACCTTCATAAACTGGTTCCAGTCTTTAACGATCTCTTCCTGTTGCGTGTCGGCATAGACGCGGATTTTGGTTTCTGATTCGCCCTGATGCAGCCATCGCGCCAGTTGCTGGCGCGCTTTTTCTATCCGCTCGTCCTGCTTTTTGGCTTTGGCCGATATTTTTCCGTTAAAAACCGAGGCAAATTTGCTGACAATGGCCTTGCCGTCGGCATTGTTCAGGTTCACCCCAAGGTCAAAACTGGCCTCGCAATCCAGCACACCGGCAGGCAGAACCCCGTCTTTTTTCAGCGTGAGCTTGCGTTTGACGGTTATTGTGTCTTTGTGGCTGGTAATTTCAAACATCGCCTTAACCATTGTAAGAGAATTAAATAATATCCCAAAGCCTAGCCGAGACCTGTCACATAATAAACACCCTTGTGCAGAAACTTGAGAGAACGGGCCTTGAAGCTCCTCCGCGCAGGGCTTAAACCTTTAGGAAACGAATTCGCATTAGAAGAATTCTGTGTGATTGAAAGGCTGGGCCGCATGTTTAACCCGATGATGAACGAAACAGGATTTGTGATTCCGAGCGTGGAGGAAACCACCGCACGGGGCTCCGTGCGCTATGATATTTTCTCGCGCATGCTCAAGGAGCGGATCATTTTCGTTTCCGGGCCGGTTGAGGACCAGATGGCGACGATCATCGTGGCGCAATTGCTGTTTTTGGAGGCCGAAAACCCCAATAAAGACATTGCCATGTATATCAATTCGCCCGGGGGCGTTGTTACGTCTGGCCTCTCTATATATGATACGATGCAATTCATTAAGCCAAAGATTTCAACGGTTTGCGTGGGGCAGGCGGCCTCCATGGGCTCGCTCCTGCTGGCGGCGGGGGAACCGGGTATGCGCTATACATTGCCCAATTCGCGCATCATGCTGCACCAGCCTTCGGGCGGGTTTCAGGGGCAGGCCAGCGATATTGCGCTGCATGCCAAAGAGATTTTGGAGCTGAAGGCGCGTCTGAACCAGATTTATGTGAATCATAGTGGAAAGACCCTTGAAGAGGTCGAGCAGGCGCTGGACCGTGATAATTTCATGACTGCCGAACAGGCACTTGATTTCGGTATTGTTGATGAAATTGTGCAAAAACGGGGCGACGAGCGCGAAGACTAGGCGCTTAGCGCTTGTGTTTCCTTTGTTTCGGTGTTCTGATATAATTGGACGTAGAAGAACCTTGGGCAGGAGAATGCCATGACCAAATCAGCCGGGTCGGACAGTAAAAACACCCTCTATTGCTCGTTTTGCGGCAAGAGCCAGCACGAGGTGCGCAAGCTGATTGCGGGGCCCACGGTGTTTATCTGCGATGAATGCGTTGAACTGTGCATGGATATTATCCGCGAGGAAAGCAAATCCAGCCAGATTAAAAGTTCCGATGCGGTGCCCTCGCCCAAGGAGATTTGCGCGGTGCTGGATGATTATGTCATCGGGCAGGCGACGGCGAAAAAGGTGCTTTCGGTGGCGGTGCACAACCATTACAAGCGGCTGGAACATACGGGCAAGGATGAAGGCGTGGAGCTGGCGAAATCCAACATCCTGCTGATCGGCCCCACCGGCTGCGGCAAAACCCTGCTGGCGCAAACCCTGGCGCGCACGCTGGATGTGCCCTTTACCATGGCCGACGCCACCACGCTCACAGAAGCCGGCTATGTGGGGGAGGATGTGGAAAACATCATCCTGAAGCTTTTGCAATCGGCCGAATATAACGTGGAGCGCGCCGAGCGCGGCATTGTTTATATCGACGAGGTGGACAAAATTTCCCGCAAGGCGGAAAACCCGTCGATCACGCGGGATGTCTCGGGCGAGGGCGTGCAGCAGGCCT
>JALWPC010000541.1 GCA_026995265.1 Paracoccaceae bacterium | reverse complement strand
TGGCCCATGTGCAACCCGAGGGCGAGAGCTTCGACAGCCTCGGGCGCGGCGAGGAAGAGGGCAGGGCGAATGTAGCCGCGCCGTCTGATGCGGCGGCCAGCTCGCTGGAGCTGATCAAACAGCTTTCCTCCACCGGCTATTTGCGCTCGCGCCTGCCGCAAAACCTGAGCGGGATGAAAGTTGCGGATACGGCGGCGGCCTCCGAAACCGCGGTGCAGGTGATGGATGACCGGGCCAAGGCCAAATTGCAGGGCTATGAGGGCGACCCGTGCGGGGAATGCGGAAACTTCACCCTGGTGCGCAACGGCACCTGTATGAAATGCAACACCTGCGGGGCGACCTCCGGGTGCAGTTAGGAACAGGCCGGGAGGGTTGTCTGCTTGGCCCTCCCGACATTCAGGCCAAGAGGCACACTATCGAGCGCCCAACCATAGGCCTGAATGATAAACTCGGGAGCGGTTCGCCGCTCCCTTTTTTATGCTATAAGCGCCTCGGTGGCCTTTATTGCCGCAAAGTATTCCTTTTGCAAATGCTTATACCGCCATGTTTTTGTTGCTTTTTCCAGGTTTTCAATACGCTCTGACAGGGGGGTTTTGTGCACCTTTTCGAATTCACAGAATGGTGTGTAATGCCCGCTTATATCATGGCCGATTTTGGCCAGCGTATCGATGATGAACCCTTCGTTATCGCGGTCGAAATCCTCATAAAACATCATTTCAATCGGCACGCCTGCGCGGGCCAGATGGCGGGATTTACCCGCCTGATTTTGCCGGATCATCACAGCCTCTTTGGCCGAACGTAAAAACAAGCCCTTATCCAGAGAAAATTTTTGCTGGTTAAGGCGGCTCCGTTGGGCCGGGTCCGCCCCTTCGGCAGCCCCGCGGGTTTTGTCAAAATGCGGATGCATGGGAACGGCAGACCCCGATTGCAACTGATTGCCATAGGTATGCACGTAAAGCGAGCACACGTAGCTGAGAAAATCGCGGCGTTGAAGAGAAAACACCGTCACGTTATGGGCTTTCAGCACCGCCGCAACCTGCGGAATAGGCCCGTTGACCCGCCACTTGAATCCGGTGGTTTTCACCGTGTCTTTGGGGGGCTGCGGGGCCAGATATTCCGCCTTTATCCGCGTGCCATTGTAGGCACGGTCCCTGAATACCGCATCAAGGGCGGCGGGGTAGTCCTCTGCTTTGTGGTGCGTGTAGAATTCATAATCATCGAGCTCTTCAAAGAGCGGCACATTCACCCCTTTTTGGGCGCTTAAGGCGCTGATAATAGCCGAACTTCCTTCGCGGCCATTGAACTGGATTATGAAATTGCGTGCCATCAAGTGCCGCGTGCCATTGCCGCTACCCCAGTGCGTGCGATGTCACAGAGGCCAAGCGGGCGCATGAGGTCTGAAAACGCATCGATTTTTTCGGGTGTGCCAGTAATCTCGAATACAAAGCTTTCCAGAGTGCTATCCACCACATTGGCGCGAAAAATATCGGCCAGCCGCATGGCCTCCACCCGCTTGTCGCCCTTGCCGGCCACTTTGAGCAGGGCCATTTCGCGCTCAACCGAGGGGCCCTCAACCGTGAGGTCATTCACCCGGTAAACCGGCACGATGCCCGCGAGTTGCGCCTTGATCTGTTCGATCACCGCAGGGGTGCCGGTGGTGACGATGGTAATGCGGGAGCGGTGGCCCGCGGTGTCGGTTTCGGCGACGGTCAGGCTTTCGATATTGTAGCCGCGACCGGAAAACAGCCCGATGACCCGGGCCAGCACGCCGGCCTCGTTATCGACCAGCACCGCAAGGGTGTGGGTTTCGATTTGCTCGTCAAGCGGGTTTTTCAGGTCATAGGCGCTTTTGCGGCTGCTGCCTTTTTTAAGGTGAAGGGTCATGGCGTTGGTCCTTTTTGGGGTAAAATCGCTGGTATTGCCGTGAATGTCCAGTTAATCCGACGCGCTGGTGCGCAAATGTTGCGGGGCGGGAAGGAGTATTTCAGCAGAGAGCCGGGCGCGGTTTTTGATAAACCGGTTGATCAGCGGTGCGAATTCGGTGGCGATGGCGTTAGAAAGGTCAGCGTCCATTTCCTCCGGGTAGCGCAAGCGCAAGGCTTTGTTTTTCTGGGTGAAACGTTGAGTGAGCACCACATCTGCCAGCACTTCGGCGTCTAGCTTCAGCTTGAGTTGGGCGAGGATGCGCCGCGCGGTTTCAACCGTGTTAAAGGCAATATCCTCGAAATAGAGCGGCAGAACGCCGGGCAGGCGCAGCCATGCGGTGAGGCTGTCATGCTGGCTGCGGATATTGACAAAGGCCTGCGCCAGCGATGTGATCTCTGCAAATTCGGGTTCACCGGTTTCGCGGGAATGGCGGGCATGGTCAAGCATGGAAAGCGCCATATCGCGCGGGTCTCTGTAGCAGGCATGGGCGATGGCTTCGCCAGACTGAATGGCCTTTACCACGCAATCATCCGGCCGCATATGTGTTTTCAAAGCAATAGGATAGCCGCGTTTCTTCGCCTCGTTCTTCAGCTCTTCCATTTGGCGGGGCGAGATGTGGTTCACGAAATTGCGCCGCAAAACCGGGTTGACCACATCCAGCGGCACCCGGTCTTGCGGAAAGCCGCAAAGCTCAAGCGCCGTGCGCACAAGCTGGAAGGCCAGCGTCGAGCCGGTTTTGGTCATCCCGTAGCTGAAATAGAGCAGGGGGGCCATTTAGACTCGGGTCTTCCCCGTGGCGTCGATAGCGTCTGCGGTTTCCTCGTCGCACAGGATCATATCATTATGGGCCTTGCCGGAGGGGATCATCGGGAAGCAGTTTTCGTGCTTTTCGACCACGCAATCGAGGATAACAGGGCCGTCAAAGGCCAGCATCTCCTTGATGGCATCGTCCAGGTCGGCCGGGTTATCCACATAAATCCCTTTGCCGCCAAAGGCTTCGGCGAGTTTCACGAAGTCGGGCAGGCTTTCGGACCAGGAATGCGAATAGCGCTCCCCATGCAAAAGCTGCTGCCATTGGCGCACCATGCCGAGGCGCTCGTTATTGAGGATGAACTGCTTCACCGGCAGGTTGAACTGCACCGCCGTGCCCATTTCCTGCATGTTCATCAGGAAAGAGGCGTCGCCGGCCACGTTGATCACCAGGCTGTCAGGGTGTGCCACCTGCACCCCGATGCTGGCGGGCAACCCATAGCCCATGGTGCCAAGCCCTCCCGAGGTCATAAAGCGGTGGGGGTCTTCAAAGCCCATATATTGCGCCGCCCACATCTGGTGCTGGCCCACCTCGGTGGTGATGTAACGGTCCATGTTTTTGGTCAGCGCTTCAAGGCGTTGCAGGGCGTATTGCGGTTTGATCAGGGTGTCGGAGTTGGTGAAATCAAGGCACTTCGTGGCCTGCCATTCGTTGATCTGGCGCCACCATTT
>JALWPC010000540.1 GCA_026995265.1 Paracoccaceae bacterium | reverse complement strand
ATTCAGGGGCCGCAGGGCGTGCAGGCCAGCTTTGACTGGCAGGCGGCATATGACGCCACCGCCGGGCAGATGTGCACCATCACTCTTGTCAACGACATCGCAACCTACTGAGGAACAACATGATCCATCTCGATCTGAATAACGAACCCGCTTGGCTGGACCTCGGCCACGGGGTCCGCCTGCATCTGCAACCCCTGACCACGGCGATGATGGTGGCTTCGCGCAATGATCCGGCTGTTGCCGCTCTGGACGAAAACGCAACGGACGAGGCCAGCGCGCTGGTCTTCGCTAAAGCTCTGGCCCGCAATGCGGTGCTGGATTGGGAGGGTGTCGGGGACGCCGACGGCAACGCCATTCCCGTCAGCCCCGAAGGGATTGACGCCCTGCTAGATGTCTGGCCTCTATTCGAGGCTTTCCAGACCAAATACGTCGCCAAGGGTCTGGTCCTGGACGCGGAAAAAAACGCCTCTGCGCCCTTGCCGACTGGGTCTTCGGCGGGGGCGACGGATATTGCGAAGCCTGTATCGGCACCTGCAAAGACTGCCCGCAAATCCTGAACCAACCAAAAAGCTGTGAGGGCTGGCAGGTCTGGGATCTGGTTGCCCGACTCGGAGGCCAGCTACGCATTGCCTCGAGCGGCAGCGTGATCGGCTGGGACATGGGCACGGCGCTCGCACTGGCCTCGGCGCTTGGCGTCTGTTCAATAGCTACCGCCGAAATTCTCCCCGCAATCGAGGCGGTGATGGTGCGTAAAATCAACGAACAGATGGATCAGAACAATGGCTGAAAAAAGGGTCTCCGTGCGCCTCGCGGCCGTGGGCGGCAAACAGGTCAAGGCCGAGTTTGAAGGCATCGGTGACGCTGGCAAGAAGGGTTTCGGCAAAGCATCCCGCGAGATGGAGATCGCCAACGCGCGCCTTGCCCGCTTTGCACGGCGTGCCAAGATTGCCGCCGGGATCATGGCGGCGGCTGCCGTAGCTGCAGGCATTGCCATGGTGCGCTCCGGCTTGCAGGCCATCGACGAGCAAGCCAAGCTGGCGGCCTCCCTACGCACGACTACAGAAAGCATCCAGATACTGGCGCGCGCCGGTGATCTGGCTGGTGTTTCAATGGGAGAGGTCGAACAGGCCACCTTTCAGTTGACCAAGCGCTTGAGCCAGGCAGCGGCAGGAACCGGTCCCGCTATCGATGCCCTGAAGCAGTTGAACCTCTCGGCGGCTGATCTCGAGGGGCTCACGGTTGATGCCAAGATTGCCACCATTCAGGATGCAATTGTAAAATTCATCCCGAGCGCGCAGCAGGCCGCGATTGCCTCGCAAATCTTCGGCGACCGCGCCGGTCTGATTTTCACCCGCATCGACAGTGCAACCCTGCGTCAGGCCACACAGGACGTTCAGGATTTTGGTGTCGCTGTATCGGAATCGGACGCCGCCCAAATCGAACGTACCAATGACGCGCTCTCGCGCATGGGGCTGCTCTGGCGCGGGATATCGAACCAGCTGGCCGTCGCCGCTGCTCCAGCGCTGGAAGCGATGGCCAACGCCATGGCCGTGATCGGCAAGACCACAGGCCCGCTCGGGCGTGCCATCAAGGGCCTGTTCAACCATATCGGCGAGATCGCCACCATTGCCGCCACCTTCGCCGCTGTGCTGGGTGGTCGGCTGGTGATTGCACTGGCCAGTGCGGCATTGGGGATCAAAGGCGTGTCGATTTCGCTGGTCGCCCTGCGCGGTGCCCTGATCCGCACCGGCATCGGCGCGCTGATCATCGGGGCCGGCGAGCTGATCTACTGGTTCGGCCGCCTCGTCAAAGGCGCTGGTGGCTTTGGCGAGGCCATGCGCTTGCTGAAGAATGTGGCGATCGAGGTCTGGGAGCGCATCAAGCTCGGGGGAAAATCCCTCGGCGCGGCGCTCTCAAGCGTCTGGGCGCGGATCAAGGCCGGTTGGCTGACCATGCTGGCCAACATCCAGAAGACATGGACGGACTTTTTGCACGCCATGACACGCGGGATTGCCAATATCCCGGGCATGGACAGTGCGATGCTGGCCATCGGCAATGCGGCGATCATGGCGGGATCGGCCTATTACGAAATGGCCGCCACCGCCGAGGAGGCGAGAGCTGCCGCCGACGGGCTGGTGACGTCCTCCCGCGAAATGGCCCAGGCCGCGACCGCGCCGCTAGCTTCCATGCAGGCTCTGCGCGACGCCATGAAGTCGAGCGCCGAGGATGGCGAGAGCGGTCTTGCGGGAACCACCACCGCTGCGGAAGCTCTAACACGGGCGGTCGCCGGTGCCGGTGGTGCCGCACGCGCGGCAGCAGAAGTTGCCAAAACGACATGGGAACTGGCAACGGATTCCCTCAAGGATTACGCGACCAAGGCCGCCAATGTCGGCAAAGGGATAGGTGACGCACTGGTCGGGGCCTTCACCAGCGCGGAGAACGCCATTGGCGAATTTGTCAAAACCGGCAAGCTGGATTTCCGGTCATTGGTAACGTCGATGTTGGCCGATCTTGCCAAGCTGTCGGCGCGCAAGTTCATCCTCGGTCCGCTGGCCAATGCCCTGTCGGGCGCGCTTGGAAACCTCGGTGGCATTTTTACGCCGGTGCTGCACGCGGGCGGTATGGTTGGCAGTGCCGCGCCACAACGTATGGTGCCGGCCATGGCTTTTGCAAATGCACCCCGTATGCATAGTGGTGGCTGGGCTGGCCTAAAACCGGATGAAGTTCCCGCCATTCTGCAAAAGGGCGAGCGGGTGCTGAACCGGCGCGAGGCCAGAAACTACGGGCAAAGCTCCGCCCAGAACATCACCATCAACATCCAGACCCGCGATGCGGAAAGCTTCCGGCAATCGCGCACCCAGGTCTCGGCCGACATTGCCCGCGCCGTCGCCATGGGCCGGAGGGGAATGTAATGGCGTTTCACGAAATCCGCTTTCCCGACAATATCAGTCGTGGCGCGCGTGGCGGCCCCGAGCGGCGCACCCAGATTGTTGAGCTCGCTTCTGGCGACGAAGAACGCAACGCCAGCTGGGCCAATTCACGCCGCCGCTATGATGCCGCCTACGGCATTCGCCGCGCAGACGATCTGGCCGCTGTGGTGGCGTTTTTCGAGGCGCGCAACGGACGGCTCTACGGGTTTCGCTGGAAGGATTGGGGTGATTACAAATCGTGCTTGCCGTCGGGAGTACCGGCGGCAACCGATCAGGCTATTGGCATTGGTGATGGCACCGCCACCGTGTTTCAACTGGTGAAAGCCTATTCATCCGGTGCTCAAACTTGGACCCGTACCATCACGAAACCGGTGGCCGGCACCGTTGCGGTGGCTCTGGACGGAATTGTTCAGGCCTCGGGCTGGGTCGCCGATACCACTACCGGCCTCGTCACCTTTACCACCGCACCCTCTGCGGGCATCGCCGTCACCGCCAGCTTCGAATTCGA
>JALWPC010000539.1 GCA_026995265.1 Paracoccaceae bacterium | reverse complement strand
CACCTGCGAAATGGCCGGGGCCACGGCGCTTTTTGAGGAATTGGCGCTGCGGCACCCCGAATTGCGGGTGGTGCGGGCCCCCTGTATGGGGCGCTGCGAGGTGGCGCCGGTGGTGGCCGTGGGCCATGTGCATGTGGGGCAAGCGGATGATTCCAAAGTGAAATCTGCCATTGGCACGGGGCTGCCCCTGCCCGATTATGAACGCTTTGATGACTATCGCGACGGCGGCGGTTACCGGACATTGGAAGCCCTGCGCGCGGGAGCGAAAACGCCCGACGCGGTGCAGGAGATGCTGCTGAAAAGCGGCCTGCGCGGCATGGGCGGGGCGGGGTTTCCTTCCGGCAAAAAGTGGAGCTTTGTGCGGGCCGGGGCGGGGCCGCGATTTATGGCCGTAAACGCGGATGAAGGCGAGCCGGGGACGTTCAAGGACCGCTATTATCTGGAGCGTGAGCCCCACGCGATGCTGGAAGGGATGTTGATCACCGCCTGGGCGGTAGATGTTGAAAAAGTATATGTTTACGTGCGGGATGAGTATCCAGAGGTTCGAAAAATACTGAAAAATGAGCTGGAGGAATTGGCCAAGCAGGGCCTGATCTCGCCGGATTATGTGGAAATCCGGCGGGGTGCGGGGGCTTATATCTGTGGTGAGGAAAGCGCGATGATCGAGAGCATCGAAGGCAAGCGCGGGTTGCCGCGGCTGCGGCCTCCTTACGTGGCACAGGTCGGGCTATTCGGGCGGCCAACGCTGGTGCATAATGTGGAGACGCTGCATTGGGTCAGCAAGATTGTGCGCGGCGGGCCGGAGGTGTTTGCCAGCCATGAAAAGAACGGGCGCAGGGGGCTGCGGAGCTATTCTGTCTCGGGGCGGGTGCGGTATCCCGGGGTGAGGCTGCTGCCTGCGGGCGCGACCATCACCGATGTGATCGCCGCCTGCGGGGGCATGGCCGATGGGCATGAGTTCAAGGCCTATCAGCCCGGCGGGCCGTCTTCGGGGCTGCTGCCGGCGCGGCTCAATGATGTGCCACTGGATTTTGACACTTTGCAGGACTATGGCAGCTTTATCGGCTCCGGCGCGGTGGTGGTGCTGTCGGACAAGGATACGGTGAAAGACGCGGCGCTGAATATGTTGCGGTTTTTTGCTTCCGAGAGCTGCGGGCAGTGCACGCCCTGTCGTGTGGGCTGCGAAAAGGCCGTGAAAATTATGGAAAACCAATGGGATAAGCCCTTGCTGGAAGACCTCTGCGCGGCGATGGCTGAGGCCTCGATCTGCGGGCTGGGGCAGGCCGCACCCAACCCCATCCTTTCGGTTTTGCGCTATTTTCCCGAGGAGGTTTAACGTTAAACCACATGCCCGCACAAAGAATTGCACGCGGGCGCTTTTCTTACGCTTAAAGGCGTATTAAGTAGGGGGCAAAGGAGTGCCTATGTCTTTTTTCGCAAAGCTCAAGAAACGGCTCACCAGGTCATCCAGCAAGATTGATGAAGGTGTGAAATCACTGGTAGAGCCGGACGCGCCCAAGCCCGGGCTGATCGCCCGCGCACTGGGCAGTGATGGCCCCAAGCGGGTGCTGGATGATGCCATGCTGGAAAGCCTCGAGGAGCTGCTGATTTCCGCCGATATGGGGGTGGAAACAGCGCTGAAGGTGTCCGCCAATATGGCCGAGGGGCGGTTTGGCAAGAAGCTGGGGGCGGCGGAGATCAAGCGGCTGTTGGCGGCGGAATGTGCGGCGATATTGGAGCCGGTGGCGCGGCCTCTGCCGATCTACCAGAAACGCCCACAGGTTGTGCTTGTGGTGGGGGTGAACGGCTCGGGCAAGACCACCACCATCGGCAAGCTTGCCAGCCAGCTAAAGGGCGCGGGCAAGTCGGTGGTGATTGCGGCGGGGGATACCTTCCGTGCGGCGGCGGTGGAGCAGCTTCAGGTTTGGGGCGAGCGCGCAGGCGTGCCGGTGCTGACCGCACCGGAGGGCTCGGACCCGGCCTCGCTGGCCTTTGAGGCCATGGGTAAGGCCGAGGAAAGCGGCGCGGATATGCTGCTGATCGACACGGCAGGGCGGTTGCAGAACCGCGCCGACCTGATGGAGGAGCTGGCGAAAATTGTGCGGGTGATCCGCAAGAAAGACCCGGATGCGCCCCATAACACCCTGTTGGTGCTGGATGCCACCACAGGCCAGAACGCCTTGAATCAAGTAGAGATTTTCACCAAAATTGCCGATGTCAGCGGGCTGGTGATGACCAAGCTCGATGGCACCGCCAAGGGCGGGGTGCTGGTGGCGCTGGCGGACCGGTTTGGCATTCCGATCCACGCCATTGGCGTGGGTGAGGCGATTGACGATCTCTCGCCCTTTGACCCGCAGGAGTTTGCCAACGCGCTGGCGGGTGTCGAGTGAGCCAATGGCTCACCAGCCTGTCGGGCAGCGCGGCGGGCCATTGGCTGGCCGTCGGGCTGGCGCTTTTGGCGGCGCTCACCCACGCGATTTTTGGCGCGCTTCAGAAGGGAAAGTTTGACCCGTGGCTGATGCGCGGGGCGATGGATGCCGCTTACGGGCTGATGGCCGCGCCCTTTGCGCTGTTCATTGTGCCATGGCCCGAACCGCATATGTGGCTGATCTTTGCTGGTATTCTTCCGATCCACCTCGGCTATAAGTTGTTTCAGGCCATGGCCTATGCCAAGGGCGCCTATACGGTGGTTTACCCCGTGGTGCGGGGCACCGGCCCGCTGGTCACGGTGCTGGCGGCGGGGGCGGTTTTTGGCGAGCGCTTCACCACGGGCCAGTGGCTCGGTGTGGCGCTGCTGCTTGGCTCCATTTTTGCGCTGGCGGGGGTGAACCTGCAACACGCCAAGGTAGAACGCGCGCGGCTTTGGCAAGCCCTTGGGCTGGCCCTTGTCACCGGGCTTTTCGTTGCGCTTTACACCACTTATGACGCCTACGGCATCCGCGCCACCGCTGACCCGTTCACCTTTCTGGCGTGGTTTTTCATGATCGACGGGATGCTGTTTCCGTTTATTTCGGCGCGCTATTACCGGAAAATGGTGAACCCGCCTGCGCTGGCCCCGCTGATGCGGCGGGGGTTTGTTGGCGGGCTGGTGGCCTATGCGAGCTTTGGCTCGGTGATGATGGCCACACGGCTCGATAAGGTGGGCGAGGCGGCGGTGCTGCGGGAAACCTCGGTGGTGTTTGCGGCCCTGATCGGCTGGTTTTTTCTGAAGGAAAAAGTGGGGCCTATGCGGGGGGTGCTGATGGCGCTGATCGCGTTTGGGGCGGTGATGGTGGAATTTGGCTAATGGCGATTGATGGGCTGGAACCCCACCTAGCAATAGGCTAGGTTGCAGCGAAACAAAGGTGAATTATGACTGAAAACAAGCAAAATCCGATTGTGAAGCTGGTGCTGGAAATCGGGCCGATTATGGTGTTTTTTCTGGCCTATAAATTCGCACCTTTCCCCGAGGGGGCCACGA
>JALWPC010000538.1 GCA_026995265.1 Paracoccaceae bacterium | reverse complement strand
GAGCGGCAGAAAATGCCAGCCACACAACCCTGCACCACAAGGGTATCACCATCGAGCGTCAGGTTGGCACGGTAGGTTTTATCACTATCCGGCGCCCACACATTGCCACGGTTCCAGCGGTCTTCGCCATTGGCTTGCATACCCCAGATAATCGGCTTGCCGTTATTATCCTGCGTCGCACCACCAAATCCCTGGGTAATCACCCCGCAGATTTGCGCCGCATTGCTCGCGCATGGGTATATTTGCACCCGCAAATACTTGCCTTCGTCATTCGGGTCGGTCTCCCACAGCCCCGCTACATCACCAGCCTGTGCAGCCATCGGAAAGGCCACCAGCGCCGCCATAAGAATTTTTTTCATTTTTTCACACTCCTGTTGGATAGCCAGAGTGTAACCGAACGCACATGCCAGTCAATACTGACCTTATGGCACCCGATGCCAGAGCTGGGTGCGGCAGACCAGAAGCATACAGGCGCGCACCGCCAGTGCCTCGCCGCGCAGCGCAAGGCTGGCTGAAACGTTGGTATCCAGCGGCGGCAGCCACATTTGCCCGCCGGACCAATGCCCCTGCCCATCCGGCACCATATCAAACAGCAGCCCGCGCCCCACAAGGTCGGCGCGTTTTGTGTTGAACGCCGCCTGAATGGTGCCGCAGATATTGCCACCACAGGGCGAGAGCATCACATGCAGCACCGCCCCGCGTTTGGGGGAAGGCTCCGAAGCCCACAGCCCGGTAATATCCTGCGCCCCGGCGGGCAAGGCCCAGAGCAGCGCCAAAATGGCCAGTTTTCGCATCGTCATTCCCCTGTATTTTGCGGCAAATCTAGCGTTCAGGTCGCGCGGGTCAATCTCGCCCATTGCCTTTGCGCGGAAACCCGCTAAAAAGCGGGCGAAGCTCAGGAGGCCAGCCATGATCCTTTACCCCGCGATAGACCTGAAAGACGGCATGTGTGTGCGCCTCATAAAAGGCGAGATGGACCAGGCCACGGTTTTCAATGACAACCCCGCCGCGCAGGCTCGCGCCTTTCAGGATGCGGGCTGCGAGTGGCTGCATCTGGTGGACCTCAACGGCGCCTTCGCCGGAGAGCCCGTCAACGCCGCCCCCGTCGAAGCCATATTGAAGGAATGCAGCATCCCCGCCCAGCTCGGCGGCGGTATCCGCGATATCGCCACCATCGAGCGCTGGCTGGCGCGGGGGCTGGAGCGCGTCATCCTCGGCACCATCGCCCTGCGCAACCCCGCGCTGGTGAAAGAAGCCGCCAAGCTCTTCCCCGGCCATGTGGCGGTGGGCATAGATGCGCGCGGCGGCATGGTCGCGGTTGAGGGCTGGGCCGAGACCTCCGACGTCACCGCGCTTGACCTTGCCAAACAATTCGAGGACGCGGGAGTCTCTGCCATTATCTACACCGATATTGACCGCGACGGGGCCATGCAGGGCCCGAATGTGGCCGCCACCGCCGCGCTGGCCAATGCGGTGAGCATCCCGGTGATCGCCTCGGGCGGGGTTTCCTCGATGGATGACCTGCGGGCGCTCAAGGCTTGCGGCGCGCCGCTCAATGGGGCCATTTCGGGGCGGGCGCTCTATGACGGGGCGATTGATGCGGCTGAGGCTGCGGCATTGTTGAAGGCGTAGCGGGGCTGCCGCCCCCTGGCTCTTGCAGAGCCATTCCCCCGCGAGTATTTAGAGAAGAATGAAGTCATGAGGACGCCCAAGGATGCTTAAAACCCGCATAATCCCCTGCCTTGATGTCAAGGATGGCCGCGTCGTTAAAGGCGTCAACTTTGTGGACCTGATCGACGCGGGCGACCCTGTGGAGAGCGCCAAGGCCTATGACGCCGCAGGCGCCGACGAGCTGTGCTTTCTCGACATCGCCGCCACGGTGGAAAACCGGGGCACCATGTATGACGTGGCGCGGCGCACGGCCGAGGCCTGCTTTATGCCCCTGACCATCGGCGGCGGGGTGCGCGGGCCGGACGATGTGCGCAAGCTCTTGCTGGCGGGGGCCGACAAGGTGTCGTTTAACTCTGCTGCAGTGGCCGACCCTGAGGTGATCGCCGCCAGCGCCAACAAATTCGGCAACCAGTGCATCGTGGTGGCGATTGACGCCAAGACGGTCTCGGACGGCAAGTGGGAGATTTTCACCCATGGCGGGCGGCGGCCCACCGGCATTGATGCGGTGGAGTTCGCGCTGGAGATGGAGCGCAAGGGCGCCGGAGAAATCCTGCTGACCAGCATGGACAGGGACGGCACTAAGGCGGGCTTTAACCTGCCACTGACCCGCGCCATTGCGGATGCCGTCAACATCCCCGTCATCGCCTCGGGTGGTGTGGGTAATTTGCAACACCTTGTGGAAGGCGTGACAATGGGCCATGCCTCCGCCGTGCTTGCCGCTTCCATTTTTCACTTTGGCGCGTATACCATCGGCGAAGCAAAAGCATATATGCAGGAGGCCGGCGTGCCGGTGCGGATATAATGGCAAACGTATTAACGAGACTCGCAAAAACCATTGAGCGCCGCAAAGGCGAGGATGAAAAGAAATCCTACGCCGCCAAGCTCTTCGCCCGCGGCCCGCAGAAATGCGCCGAAAAGTTTGGCGAGGAGGCGGTGGAGGCGATTATAGCCGCCGCGATCGGCGACAAGAAGAACCTCACCGAAGAGGCCGCCGACGTGCTCTTCCACATGCTGGTCATGCTCTCTTCGCGCAATGTAAAGTGGAAAGACGTGCTCGCCGAGCTGGAGCGCCGCGAGGGCACCTCCGGCATTGTCGAAAAGCAATCACGCGGGAAAAAATAACTCACCACTTGGCGCGATGCCGTCCCTCCCCTCGCTTGCGGGGGGAGGAACGGTGGGGGGGCCGAGGAGGCGGCGCATAACCCCCGCCGCCAAATAAAAAGCCCCGCCAAAAGGCAGGGCTTCAAACTCAAACCGACTTATTCAGCCTCAGGCCGCCGCAGCTTGCGCCGCCAATGCCTGCGCCTGCCGCTCGCTTTCCTCACGCGAGAGCGCAACCGAGGTGCGCACACCGCGGGCCACGAACTCCATCATGCCCTTTACGCAACGCTCGTTCGGGTCGATCCCGGCGCACATCAGCACTTCACGGCCATCGCGCGAGCGGGCCCAACGGGCGATCACTTCCGGGCCGTTCCCGTATTTTTTGTCATCGGCAATAGCATCATCCAGCGCTGCCAGCACAACGGCGGCAAACAGCTTTTGCGCCCGTGCGCCCTGATCATTGGCATAAGCCGTTTGATCAACGTAATCAAACATACGCTGCTCCTATCTCTCAATTCGTTTGCGTGCAGTGCAATATGACGAATTTTGCATGTGAAAGAAGTGTAAATACTGCATACCTGCTACGCGCTTTTTGCATACCTAATGCTCCGCGACGCCAAAATCAACAGAGCAAAAGCAAAATTTCTCGTTAACATAATGTTTTAAATCACTATTATTTTGACCATTTGGTCTTTGAGTGAATTACTCGGGTATAACGACCCACACCCATCGGGCGAAAATCAGAGCTTGACCTTTCCAAAAAACCCGTAAAAGCTGCGTCCCCGCCGGAAAAACCGCAAAAAAATCGCGAATCCCTGAAGAAAGGTAAAGGCCAGCACGCGTTACTCTTCCATCTCGATTTCCCGATAAAGGGCGGCGGCCTCCCGCAGTTTTGCCGCCACCTGCTCCAGCCCTGCACCAATCGTCATCCGGTCCCCATCGCTTATTTCACCGCCCGAATATAACGAGACCAGCGCCGCCGCCGGCGCAGCCCAAATCTGGCGCGCATCTTCCAGCAGGCTTTTGATTTCCAGCGACGGGGCGCGCACAATCAAGCCCGGATAGCCCTCTATCAATGCATCCAGCGTGTTGCCAAACACCTTGACCGTGCGCTCCAGCGCCTGCCGGTTTTGCGCAGCCTCCACCCCGCTGCCGATCAGGCAGGCCTCTTTGGCGATTTTCTCGGTGCGCATCACCTGTCGCCCCGCCATATCAATGGAAAGGGACATTATAAGCGGCAGATTTTCCAGCGCCTCGCCGTTAACATTAGCGATCCGGTTGGACAGCGTGTCCGCTTTTTCGAGCATGGACAAGCTTTCAAGATCCAACGCGGCGACCCCTGACGGAGACAGGTCTGCGCCATTCAGCACCGCATGCAACCGCGCCGAATACACCGGCCAGTCATGCGCCAATTCGCCCATCGCCGACAAAATCCGAGCATTGGTTTCGGCCCCTAGTCCGCGCGCCACATCCCCGTTTTGAAGCGCATGCAGGACGGTTTCAAATTGATCGAGGGTCTCCTGCAGCATGGCCCGATGCTCTTGGGCATGGAACCCAGCACCAATATAGCAGGCCAGCCGCGCCATCTTCTGGGTGTCGGCACGCAATTCACTGGCCAGGTCCAGCCGCATATAGGCGGCTTCACTATCCTGTGCCCGGGACAGTGCGGGAAAGGACAGAAGGGCGGCAACCAGAACGAACGGATGAATGCGGGAAAAACGCATGGAAATAACTCTTTATGTGAAAATTTGTGCCCGCGCTACACCACATAACAATATTGTTCAACACAAACGTTACGTAAATTAAAAATTTCTGCGGGCGCTGAGTGCCGCCGCAATGGTGCCATCATCGAGGTAGTTGAGTTCCCCCCCGATCGGCACCCCCTGGGCCAGCGAGGTGAGTCTGACCGCGTCGCCGATCTGGTCGGCGATATAATGGGCGGTGGTCTGGCCGTCCATGGTGGCATTCAGGGCCAGAATCACTTCCGAAACCGCCCCGTCGGCCACCTGCTCCACCAGTTCGGGGATGCGCAGGCTCTCCGGCGTTACCCCGTCCAGCGCCGACAACACCCCGCCGAGCACGAAATAGCGGCCCTTATAGGCCGCCCCGCGCTCCATCGCCCAGAGGTCGGCCACGCTTTCCACCACGCAGAGGGTGGATTGGTCGCGCTTGGGGTTGCGGCAGATGTCGCAAAACTGGTGGGTGGTGATGTTACCGCAAATCGCACATTCGCGCACCGTGGCCTCGACCTCGGCCATGGCCTTGGCCAGCGGGGCCATCAGCAGCGCCTTTTTGCGAATGAGTGCCAGCACGGCGCGGCGGGCCGAAACGGGGCCAAGCCCGGGCAGCCTGGCCATCAGCTCGATCAGCCGGTCAACCTCGCCACCCGCGGCCATTAAAACGGCAGCTTCATGTCGGCTGGCAGGCCCATGCCCTCGGTCACCTTGGCCATTTCCGCCTGCGCGGCCTCGGCGGCCTTGGCCTGCGCGTCCTTGATGGCGGCGAGGATCAGGTCTTCGACCACCTCGCGCTCCTCGGGCACAAACAACGACGGGTCTATGCTCAGCCCCTTCAGTTCGCCCTTGGCGTTGGCATGGGCCGTGACCATGCCCGCCCCCGCTTCGCCGGTCACCATAAGCTCGCCCATGCGCGCCTGCACCTCGGCCATTTCCGCCTGCATCTTTTGCGCCTGCTTCATCATCTTGGCCATATCGCCGATTTGGCCTAATCCTTTAAACATGGTCATCCCCTATTGTGGTATCGTCCCTTCATACATGCCAACCGCCTCATTCATCAAGGCCAATACGCGCTCCAGCCCGTCCACCACATCAGCACGCTGCGCATCAGAGGGAGATTCCCCCCGCGCCGCCACGTCCAGCGCCGCTTTCGGGGCCTCCCATGCGGAAGCCACAGCCAAAAGCTGCCCGCTAATCTCCTCGTTCGGGGCCGCCAACACCATGCCCGCCATACCGCTTTGCAACGCCCCGAGCGTGAGGCTGAAAATCTGCGAGGTTTTGGCCAAGCGCGCGCGGTTTACCGCCACCTCGACCCCCGCTTCGATCAGGCAAAACTCTTTTGCCGCCTTTTGGGTCAGCATCCGTTGCCGCCCCGCCAGATCAATCGTCAGCGACAAGATCAACGGCATATCGGGCAGGGAATCCCCGTAAAACCGGGCGGTTTTGTTGACCGCGCGGTTCATATCCTCCAGCAAGGCCAAGCCGCTGGCGTCAATCCCGGCGAGCGCGGGGCGCGCCACCACGCCATTGTCGAGCGCCATTTGCAAATGCTCCGAAAAAGCCCCCCAGTCATAGGCCACCGCCACCAGCGCATCGCGGACGTCCGTGCTTTGCTCCGGCCCCAGCCCCAACGCCGCATCGCCGCGCCGAAGCGCTTGCAGGCTCGAGGCAAACAAAGCAACAGAATCGGCCAACTCGTTTTCCTGCCCCGGCGTCTGCGCCCCGATATGCAAAAAGCACGCCGCCTTGGAAATCCGCTGCGAGAGCATCCGCTGCCGCCCCGAGATATTCACCCGCCGCGCCGCCTCGGCGGCTTCTGGAGATTGTGCAAAAGCTGGGGTCACAAAGCCCAATTGCGCCACGGCAAGCGCTGCCATGGCCAGTGAAGTCGCAAGATGCCGTCCCATCCTGGTCTCCTTATATTAAGGGGTCAGGCCTGCTCCTCGAAAGGATCAAACGGTTCCCAATCGTCATCCAGCTCATCTGGATCAATCGGAACGATACCCTCGTTAAGATCGGCAATACCTTGATCTAACTCAATATTCAGGATTTCCGCGCCGGAAAACGCCGCAAATACTGCCGCCACCAGCGGGTGGGCCATGGCCTCTTCCTGCATACTGGCCTTGCGGGCGTCTTTCAGCTCTTCGATGGTGCTTTCGCCGCCTTCAGAGGCCAGGGTGATCACCCAGCGCGCCCCCGTCCAGTTTTGCAGGCGGGCGGCAAATCGGGCCGGAAATTCGGAGGCCATGTCGCCAGCGGGGGCAAACTCAATCCGCCCGGGCTGGTAGCTGACCAGCCGCACGTATTTCTCCACCTCGACCAGAAGCTGCAAATCCCGCCGTGATTTGATCAGCCCGAGCACATCCTTGAAGCTGGCGTAAGCCGCCAGCGATGGCGCGGCGCCACGCTCTGCGCGTGCTCCACCCTCCGGCCCGCCGCGCCCTGCAACCGCAGCACCCGGCGGCGGGGTCGCATCCTTCAGGCGCCGCACCAGATCCTCGGGCGAGGGCAGGTCGGCCACATGGGTGAGCCGGATGATCGCCATTTCGGCGGCCATCATGGCGTTGGGGGCGAGCGCCACCTCTTCCAGCGCTTTCAGCAGCATCTGCCACATGCGGGTCAGCGCCCGCATCGGCAATTCGGCCATGATCCGGCCGCGGTTGCGCTCGTCGGGGCCGACCGTCGGGTCATCGGCTGCCTCGGGCGATATTTTCACCACGCTGATCCAGTGGGTGACCTCGGCGAGGTCGCGCAGCACCGCCATCGGGTCCGCCCCTTGGGCATATTGCGAGGAAAGCTCGGCCAGCGCTTCGGCTGCCTCGCCGCGCATGATGTGGTCGAACAGGTCCAGCACGCGCCCCCTGTCGGCCAGCCCCAGCATGGCCCGCACCTGCGCCGCCGTGGTTTCCCCCGCGCTGTGGGCAATGGCCTGATCCAGAAGCGAAAGCGCATCCCGCGCCGAGCCTTCCGAGGCCCGGATGATCAGGGCCAGCGCATCTTCGGCGATCCCGGCCCCCTCCTGCTTGGCAATGCCGCGCAGGAAATCCGCCATCACCTCCGGCTCGATGCGGCGCAGATCAAAGCGCTGGCAGCGGCTGAGCACCGTCACCGGCACCTTGCGAATCTCGGTGGTGGCGAAGATGAATTTCACGTGCTCGGGCGGCTCTTCCAGCGTTTTCAGCAGCGCATTGAAGGCATTTTTCGAGAGCATGTGCACTTCGTCGATGATATAGACTTTATAGCGCGCCGAGGCCGCACGGTAGCTGACGGAGTCTATGATTTCGCGAATGTCATCAACGCCCGTCCGGCTGGCGGCGTCCATTTCCAGCACATCCACATGGCGGCCCTCGGAAATGGCCACGCAGGCCTCGCATTTGCCGCAGGGCTCGATGGTGGGGTGGTCCTGCGCCGTGCAGTTCAGCCCCTTGGCAATGATCCGCGCGGTGGTGGTTTTGCCGGTGCCCCTGATCCCCGTCATGATGAAGGCATGGGCGATCCTGTCTGCCTCGAAGGCGTTTTTCAGGGTGCGCACCATGGCCTCCTGACCGTAAAGATCCCTGAAGGTTTCGGGGCGGTATTTGCGGGCCAGAACCTGGTATGATGTCTCGGTATCAGTCATGGCGGGCAGCATAGCAAAGCGGGGGCTTTTCGGCGAGGGGAAACTGGGCTAGCGTGGCGGAAATATGTCAAGGAGGCCCCGAGGTGCCGGAATATAAAGCCATTCCCCTGAACCCGCCCGCCCCGATGGGCGACGCCGAAATGGCGCGCGCTGCGCAGGATTACCTCGCCAAAATGTCCACCCGCCACAGCGTGCGGGACTTCAGCCCGCAGCCGGTGCCGCGCGCGGTGATCGAGGCCTGTATCGCCACCGCAGGGCGCGCCCCGAGCGGGGCCAACCAACAGCCCTGGCATTTTGTGGCCGTGCAACGCCCTTATCTGAAAGCCAAAATCCGCGCGGCCGCCGAGGCGGAGGAAGCGGCCTTTTATGCCGGTGGCGGCGGGGATGAGTGGATCAGGGCGCTGGAACCTCTGGGCACAGGCGTGGAGAAACCCCACCTCACCGAGGCCCCGTGGCTGATCGTGATCTTTGCCCAGCGCTACGGCACCCGCCCCGATGGCAGCCGCCAGAAGCACTATTACGTGCCGGAATCGGTGGGCATCGCCACCGGATTCCTGATCTCGGCCCTGCACCATGCGGGGCTAAGCTGCCTGACCCATACGCCCAACCCGATGAAGTTTCTCAACACGCTTCTGGGGCGGCCGAAACCGGAAAAACCGGTGATGATTCTGGTGGTCGGCCACCCTGACCAAGCCGCGACCTACCCCGAGGCCGCGGCCCGCAAGAAAGCACTGCCCGACATCCTGACGGTGAAATGATGCGAAAACGGGCTTCCCTTTGCGGTTGCGGAACCTTATATCCGGCATATATATGGTTTATCGCAAACCCTCTTTTCACTGATTTTTGGAAGCGCGTATCCCTGCTAATATGCCCCTAAAGAACAAGGCCGAATAACGGTGTCTTCCCCTTCCCTTTTCACAGCAAACCACCCAATGCCGGGCATAATGCGCGGCACCCTGATTGCCTGCGAAGACGGCAATGTGGCGATTGAGGCGATCAAGGCCGGCGATATTGTCAACACCCTGTCAGACGGGCCGCAGGTGGTGCGCTGGGTGGGCAAAACCGGCCTTCATAGCGCGGCGGTCAGCATTCCGGCGGGGGCGATGGGGGCGACAGAGGCGCTGCTGGTGGCCCCTGCGCAACGCATGATGATCTCGGACTGGCACGCCAAGGTGCTGTTTGGCGAAACAGAGGTTTTGTTGGCCGCCGAGGCGTTGCTGGAGGCAGGCCCCGCCCGGCTTGTTAAAAAGGCCGACGGGTTCGAAAGCTTCCACATCCTGTTTGACAAACACGAGGTAATTTGCGCCAACGGAGCCGCGAGCGAGAGCTTTTACCCGCTCAAATCGGCGATCAACCAGCTTGCGCCAGACGCGCAGGCGGCCTTGCTTGCGCAACTCCCCGAATTGGCGACGCTTGACCCCCATCGGCCCTATGATCCTGTGCGCCTGACCATTTCCGCCGCCGAAGCCGCACTTTTGCGCTAGGTTTTTTTGAACTGGTTAGCTGTAATTCTTTTGCGCCGCCGGCATTTGGGCCTTTCAGTTTCTGTGCCGCCTTATATCTTCCTAAGGTAGTGTTATGATTCTTAGAAAGCCTCGGCTTGCGGGAATTTCAGATAACTACTAACCTAGGTTAATAGTTATCAGAAAGTCATTATTATCGTGTTATTTCTTCATGTTGCGATATTGTTAAAGGGTAAACTACCCAGAAAAAGGCGCCGCGATAATACTCTACCTTTGGTAAACATCAAACCAAAGGACTATTCCCCAACAGGCGAGCCATTCACATCTGCAATGAGCAAAAGAGCGCGGTTTCAGCGCCCTTTTCGTTTGGCAATGCTTTGCGGTGTCGCCCCCCTGTGCCCTTTATGGAGATTGCGATACCGCGCGCGGCTCTCGGCCACGGTTTCGTTGCTATAGTGATCTTCATTCATCAGCTTGCGCCAGCGCTTCAGCCGGTCCGGCTCCACCGCTTCCCGCACCGCACAGCCCGGCTCGCTCTCGTGGGCGCAATCGTTGAACTTGCACCGCGTCGCCAGCTTTTCAATATCGGCAAACACCGCCTCCAGCCCCTCGCGGGCGTCAGACAGGCGCAGGGCGCGCATGCCCGGGGTGTCGATCAACCAGCCGCCCGCCCGCATGCGGTGCATAGAGCGGGCGGTGGTGGTGTGGCGGCCCCGCGCGTCCGAACTGCGGATGTCCTGCGTGCGCTGCGCCAGCCCCGTCAGCGCATTGGTCAGCGTGGTTTTGCCCACGCCCGAGGTGCCAAGCAAGGCCACGGTCTGCCCCTCACCGCAATAGCCCGCCAGCATGTCCGGCGTGGCGGGGTCGAGCGCATTCAGCGCATAGACCATCACGCCCGGCAGGCTGCGCATGGCTTCGGATTCGTATTCGCCGGGGTTCTCGGCAAGGTCCGCCTTGGTGAGAATCAACACCGGCTCCGCCCCGCCCTGGTGGGCCAGCGCAAAATAGCGCTCCAGCCGCGCCACGTTAAAATCCTTGTTGCAGGAAGACACCACAAACAGCGTGTCCACATTGGCCGCGATCAACTGGTCATCCATATTGGTGCGCGCATTGCGGCGCTTGAGCAGGCTTTGGCGGGCCAGCACCTGCACCGGCTGGCCGGTTTCCGGGTCTTTCAGCACCCAGTCGCCCACGGTCACGCCCTGCTCGACCAGATCAAGGGTCATGTTCAGGCGTTCGGGCCCAGCCGCCCCGATGGTGCCAATGAAGGATTTATGGATGTCGGTGACCCGCTGCGGGATCAGATTTTCGGTGAGCTGCGCTGTAAAATGCGCGTTCCAGCCCAGTTCGGGCAAGGTGTAATGGGTCATGCGTTAGCCTCGAATACATTCGGAATAAGCCCAAAGGGGCCGCGAGTCATCGGGCTGGCAGAGATTTTAACCGCGCGCCCGGAGGGGGTGAATAACATTCATAATGTCCCTCCTCTACGGGCGTTAAAACAGGGTGAGAGGGTGGACAGCGACCCAAACGGGACTCGTTGTGGCTGCTTCCTTCCGGACCTGACCAAGTTGGCGAGGCGTTCGCCCGCGCCATCCTCTCACCGCCTATATAAGCGGCCTGCGCGGGGCGGTCAAGGCGCGCGCGGGCTAGCCCAGGTATTTCTCGTAATCCGAAACCAGCAAATGCGTCGGGGGCACGTCTTCTTCCACCGTGGCAAAACGGCCAATCGGGTCTTCAAAAATATTGTCCGTGAGGTCATCATTGAGCGCGGACACCTCACCGATCAGCACATCGCCGCCCTCGCCCCAGAATTTATGCCAAATCCCCGGGCACAGGGTCACGCTTTCCCCGGGGGCGAGCCGTAAAACCTCGCCGGGCTTTTGCATCCGCTTCACCCCGTCAACGATGACGGGCACCGGCGCCCGCCGGTCAATTTTGCCATCGGCACCGGATTCAAACATTTCCAGCGCCAGAACCGCCCCGCCACGGTTGATAATATCTTCGGTTTTGAAGATATGCCGATGCATGGGGGAAATCTGGTCTTGCCGCGAAATCATGATCTTTTCGGCATAACAAAAGCCGGTGTTGTTTTGCAGGTCGGCGGCGGTGCCGTTGCGAAGGGTGAACAAAAACAGGCCAAGGCCGGCAAAATTGCCCTGCCCGTAATCGGTAATATCCCAGCCCATGCGGGCGTTGATAATCCGGTCAATCTCTGCCCGTCTGGCTCGCATTTCAGCGGGGGACCAATAGGCGAAAGGCGGCAATTTGAAGCCGAAGGACCGGATGAAGGCATCTGCCTCTTCCAGAATCCGGTTGACTTCGGAGCGTTTCATTCCTCACCTTTACCAGAAAAAACGGGAGCGTTTTGCGCGTGTATCCGGCTTTTTACCCGCAATTCGCAGCACCCCGTGTGAATAACACAGTGGAAACAATCTGGTACCCGAGGCCGGACTCGAACCGGCACACCTTGCGGCGGGGGATTTTGAATCCCCTGCGTCTACCAATTCCGCCACTCGGGCACACGCAGGCCCCGTTTAGCCAAGCACGGCAGCAAGGTCAATTCCCGCCGGAGGTTTTTGTCAAAAATACTTTGGGCTTGACCCCGTTGCCCCAAAATGGTTTGCCAAGCCCATGTTACGAAGCCTTTACAACTGGACAATGGCCCTTGGCGAGTCCCCCTATGCGCTTTTTGCGCTGGCGGCGGTGGCCTTTGTGGAAAGCTCGGTTTTCCCCATCCCGCCCGACGTGCTGCTGATCCCGATGGTCATCGCCATGCCCGGACGCGCCTTTCTCATCGCCTTTGTGGCCACGGCCGCCTCGGTGCTCGGCGGGATGTTGGGCTATTATATCGGCGCGGCGCTGATGGACGGGCTGGGGATGCGGATTCTGGAGTTTTACCACGCCACCGCGCAGTTTGAGACGCTGAAGGCCGCCTATAACGCGCAGGGGGCATGGGCGATATTGATCGCCGGAGTCACCCCCTTCCCGTTCAAGGTCATCACCATCCTTTCGGGCGCAACCCACCTGAATTTCGGCCTGTTCGTGGCCAGCGCCATTGTGGCCCGCGCGCTGCGCTTCTTCATTGTCGCCGCCCTGCTGTGGAAGTTCGGCACCCCGATCAGAGATTTTATTGAAAAACGGCTGGGGCTGGTGTTTACCGTGGCCCTCGCGCTGCTGGTAGGCGGCTTTGTCGCCGTTAAATACTTGTAAGGACGCTGGAAATGACACAGAAACTCGCCCTCCTCGCCGCCCTTGGCTCGCTCGCAATGATGCTTGGCGCATGGGGGTTTCAGTATATCGGCGGGCTGGCCCCGTGCGAGCTCTGCCTGTTGCAACGCTGGCCCCATGAAATTGCAATGGCCCTCGGGGTGGTGATGCTGGTGCTGCCCAACCGCTGGCTCGCCCTGCTCGGCGGGCTGGTGGTGCTTGGCGGTGCGGGCATTGCTTTTTACCACGCCGGGGTGGAACTGAAATTCTGGGCAGGGCCGGACACCTGCACCGGCCTGCCCCCGCTCACCGGCACCCTCACAGTGGATGACCTCTTTGCCCGCCCTGTGGTGCGCTGTGATGATATTCCGTGGAGCCTGTTCGGCATTTCCATGGCAGGCTGGAACGGGCTTATCTCGCTGGGCCTCGCCGCCACCTGGCTGGTGGCCTTCCGTGCGGGCAAAAAACGCTGACACGGCGCAGGGAAAGCACCCGCGCCAAAGCTACATGAAAAATCGCTGAATACCGAAGGCACGATCAACG
>JALWPC010000537.1 GCA_026995265.1 Paracoccaceae bacterium | reverse complement strand
TCCGCGAATATCGCGATAATCTCTTCGGTGACCTGGCTGATGGGATGCACGGACCCCTGCCCCATGGGCCGCGCGGGGGCGGTGACGTCCAGCCACTCGGTGCGCAGACGCGCGTTCAGGGCGTCATCCTCCAGCCCCGCCTTGCGCGCCGCAATCGCCGCGTTGATCTCGTTTTTCAGCGCATTCAGCGCCGGGCCTGCGACCTTTTTCTCCTCCGGCGTCATCTTGCCAAGGCCGCGCATCCTCAGGCTGACCTCGCCCTTTTTGCCCATGGCCGCCACGCGAACAGCCTCCAGCGCGTCCAGATCAGCCGCCTCCGCCACCTGGCGCAGGATTTTGGCTTTGAGTTCAGAAATATCGTCCATAACAGGCCCCGCAATTCGTTTGGCTCGGGGTATCATATGGCGCGCAAATTGCAAGCCCAAGCGGCGTTAACGCCGTGTTAACGCTTAAAGGTTAACAAGGCATTGAGACAATTGTTAGGGGTATTTTATGATTATTAGCGGCACTTCGGGCGCCGACACGCTTTATGATATTGGCAACCGCGATATTCTGACAGGGGGCCTCGGGGCGGACACATTTGTGCTCAGCCATGACGGGCGGCGCGACACCGTTACCGACTTCTCCGTTGGTGTGGATGTGATTGATTTCACCGATTTTAACGTCACCTTTGAAGAGCTTTTCATCTTCCAGCTCAGCGCTTACAGCTTTGTGATCGACATCCGCGGCGAGCGCAACCAGATAGACGTGACCCCGCCCAATATTGGCGACCCGCCGATCACCCCCGCATCCTTTACCGCCGCCGATTTCGTTTTTGCCCCCGGTGCAGCCGCCCCGACCCCCGTTGTGCAGTCGGACACCGCAGGTGCAGACCGGCTGTTCGGCACGGGGCGCCCCGATGTTTTTGTATTTAACCCCGACGGCATGCGGGACGCTGTCCGACGGTTCGAAATCCACAAGGACCTGATAGACCTCTCGGGCTTTGGCACCGCCTTTGCCAATCTCGTGTTTACCGATGTGCAGCCCGGACGGGTTGTGATCAGGTTGGAAACTCTGGATTTCGGCATCGAGCATATTGTGATCAATGACCGCTCCCACCTGTTCACCGCAGCCGACTTCACAGCAGCGGACTTCATTTTCGCCTGACATTTATCATGCTCCCGGATTTTCCGGTGCTAAAGCACCGGAACCGCGCCTCGCCTGCGGCTCGGCGGGCGGCGCGTTTAGTGGTGTGCTGTTTTGCAATATTGCACCCGCGCCGCGCTTCAGCCTCGGCATGTGTGGCAAGTGCCCATGTAACAGGCACAAAAAACCCGCCAGCAATCGGCGGGTTTCAAATGCTATTGGCTTTCGCCTTAAGCCAGCGCCGCTTTGGCCTGGTCAACCACAGCCGCAAAGGCGTCCGGCTCGTGCACGGCGAGGTCGGCCAGCACTTTCCGGTCCACTTCGATGCCAGCCAGGGTGAGGCCGTTGATGAACTTTGAATAGTTCAGGCTCGCATCGTTCTGGCGCACAGCGGCGTTGATGCGCTGAATCCACAAAGCGCGGAAGTTGCGCTTGCGGGCCTTACGGTCCCGCGTGGCATATTGCATTGATTTATCAACCGCTTGCGTGGCTGTGCGGAAATTGCGCGAGCGCGCGCCATAATAGCCTTTGGCGGCTTTGATAACCTTGCGATGGCGGGCGTGGGCGGCTGCGCCCCCTTTAACTCTGGACATATCTCAGGCTCCTATCGTGCGTATGGCATATATTTTTTTACGATATTCTCGTCGGCCTTGCACAGGGTGCTGGTGCCGCGCGCATTGCGCAAAAACTTGTTGCTGCGCTTGATCATACCGTGCTGTTTGCCAGCCTGGGCAGCCCTTACACGGCCAGAGGCCGTGGTTTTAAAGCGCTTTTTCGCGCTTGACTTGGTCTTCATCTTGGGCATTTCCGTCTCCTCAAAAAGAGTGGGTGTAAGGCGCGACTCGGCAGCCCCATGAGGCCGGCCGCACCGGTGGAGCGCACCTAATAGGCGCATTCCACGCGCGTTGCAAGGGGAATTGTTAGTTCATGACCTTGGCAAACAACCGATACACAGCGCCCGGGATGTCCTGCACAAGGTTGCCATCATGGCTAAAGGTGCTGGCATAATAAAGTGTAATGCCACCGGCCACAAAAAGGACCAGCGAAACCGCCAGTGAGCCACGGTTTGTAACGGCTGAAAAGCCGCTCAGGAGGCTGGCCAAAAGCAAGCCTGTTGCCCACAACAATGCGATTTCATAAGTTGACATGGCCGCCTCGGATCAAGTTGGCCATATGGTAACAGAATTTCGAAATTCGTCCATCATGTGGCATATTTACGGCGAATCTTTGCCTATGTGCCAGCCCATAAGGCGATTTGGCATGCCATGTCAAAGTGTTAGCAACAGCCGCGCGCAGGCAAGGTCGATCATATCGAGCACCTCCGGAAAATTATCCTCGTAATACGGGTCCGGCACATCGGAAAGGCCAAGCTCGGGGGCGTAGTCCAGCAGCTTCACCAGCCGTGCCTTGCTGCCCTCGGGCTGCATGGCGCGCAGGTCGCGCAGGTTCTGGGCGTCCATCGCCACGATCAAATCAAAGCGCTCGAAATCCTCGGCCACCACCTTGCGGGATCGGATGTAGGACATATCAATACCCCGTCGCGCGGCTTCGGCGCTGGCACGGGGGTCGCTTGGGTGGCCGTCATGCCAGCCTGAGGTGCCGGCGCTGTCAATCTCCAGCCCCAAGCCATTGGCCTGCAACCGAAAAATCGCTTCAGCGGTGGGGGAGCGGCAGATATTACCAAGGCAAACAAAGAGGATAGATCGGGTCATGGGCGGCAGTATAGCACGCCGCCCAGCCCTTACAACTTAGTTGTTGGACATGCCCGCCATCGGCTCGGCATTGTCGTGATCCATCCCGTCCATACTCTCGTGGTCCATGCCCCCCATGTGCATCTCACCGTCACGCTCATTGTCGATCGGCACCACCAGCGTAATATCGCCCGCCTGCTCGAAGGTCAGGGTCAGGGTCAGCTCTTCGCCTTGCACGAAGGGGGCGGTCAGCCCCATCAGCATCACGTGGTTGCCCCCGCGCTGAAGCAAAAGCTCTTCGCCTGGAGCAATCGGGAAGCCCTCGGGCACGGGCAGCATTTTGGCCACACCGTTTTCAATGATATTGGTGTGCAGCCCCGCACGCTTTGCGGCCTCGGTATGTGCGCCGATCAGGCGGTCGGCCTCGGGGCCGGTATTATGCACCACCATAAACACCGCGCCGGAACGGGCGGCGGGGGAGGCTGAACGGGCATATTGATGTTCGATGACGATCTCGGCCAAAGCAGGCAGGGCGGATAGGCTGAGCGCAGCGCCCAGCAGGATTGATTTCAGTTTCATGATAGTCTCCATTAGATAAAGGTTTGTGATTTCAATCCTTTATCGGCGGCCCCCTTGGCCAAATGGAGAAAATCGCGTCGCCCGGGTTAAGCGCCAGCTCATAGCCGCGCCATGCCGCCAAATCGGCCATGCTGCTCCGCACCACATGGGGCGGGGCATCTTGCAACACACCAACGGCAATGCAGCAAGCCGAGCAATCATGCAGTTTGGGAAGCTTCTCGCCGTTCACCCCGAGGGTCACGCTGCTATAGCCCAGCTCGGCGCAAATCTCGATATGTTGCGCCCCCGCCATCATCGCCCGCGCATAGGCATTGGCCATGCCCGACAGCAGAAAGACCAGCGCAAAGCCAAGGGGGATATAGCGGCACATTCGCATCATGTCCAAACCATACAGGATGAACCCGGCCCCCGAAAGCGGCAATTGGAACCACCCCCCCTTGCGGGCCCGCCACAGGCGCAGCGGGTGCAGCGCGGCGCGGGCATGGTCTCGCCACAAGCGCAACGCCAGACGCGCCGCCCCCGAGCGCAGCGAGGCGCGGTTCGGTGCGCCAGCACCGAATTCAGGCCGGCCCACAGAAACGGCCCCGCAGATCGCTCCGCGGGGCCGGTTAATGCGTGTCCGGTCGGTTTAGGCCGAGGCCTGCGCCTTGGCGATGTCCTTTTTCACCTTCAGCGCCGCAGGGGAAAGCTCGGACTCCTTGGCCTTGGCCATAAAGCCATCCAGCCCGCCGCGGTGATCCACAGTGCGCAGGGCGGCCGCAGAAATACGGAACTTGAACGAGCGGCCCAGCACCTCGGATGCAAGGGTGACCTCGTTCAGGTTGGGCAGAAAGCGCCGACGGGTGCGGTTTTTGGCGTGGCTGACATTGTTGCCGGTCAGCACAGCCTTACCGGTAAGTTCGCAACGACGAGACATCGGTGTCTCCTTGAGTTAGGGTTCAGTTGAGCGCCAAAGCGCCGGAATTTCAGACCCGCTACTTACGGCGCTTGTCGGCCAAGGTCAAGGGATTCGGGTGATATTTCCCAAATCCTTTTCCCCGCAGCCATGCCTGCGGGCCACAGGCCGGATTTCCTGGGCAAGCACCTGCCGATTCTGCCTTATTTACCCTGCATAACTTCCGCGCAGGTTGCGCCAGTGCGCCTGCCCCGTTAAGCTCGCCACAACCTATCAGTTGCGAAAGGCTACCTTATGAAGCTCGCCCTCCCCACCGCCGCCCTCCTGCTCACCGGCACCGCCGCCATGGCCGAGCTTGCGCCGCAGGATATTATCGACAGTTGGCGCGATTATTACGCCCGTATGAACGGCACCCTGACCACGGGCACGCCGGAGCAAAACGGGCAGGTTACCCGCTTCCCAAACGTTGTGGTGCAAAGGCGCGTCATAGGCGGCACCGCAACCTATACGATCGGTTATATCGATATGAGAAGCCTTCCCGACGGCGCGCTGGACATCACGTTTTCACCCGATATTTCGGCCGCGGCCACACTTGCCAATACCGGCACAATGGCAGAGAGCCATATCAGCTATGACCTTGGCACTCTTGTGCTGCACGCAGAGGGGGCGCCAAGGGACATGCACTATAGCTATAGCGCCCCCGTCGTCACCCTGCAGATTGAACAAAAGCAATCCCGGCCAAAACCGCTTGATTCAACCGTTATTCTCGCCCTGGAAGGTGTGCAGGGCGAGGTATCATCCACCTCCGAATCCAACGGCTCCATGGCACAAACGGGCGAAATACGCGCTGATGCCCTGTCGGTCAATATGGTGTTCGAGCCGCAAAACGGCCAGCGCAGCGATATTACCTATCGCGGGAATGCCGTAAGGTTTGCCTATGATATGTCGATGACGCAATGGCCCGGCACCGCGATACTCTTCCCGCAGGATATGGTCTTTGGCGCGACCATAACAACCGGCAGCGCCACCACCACCGTTGACCAGAACGCCCCGCAGAGCAAGCACCGTTTTTCCCTCACCCAGTCCGGCGGCGAACTGACCATGGCCTTTGCCGACAATGCCCTCAGCTACGGGCTGACCGTCACAGGGGCGGAGCTTGGCCTCGCCAGCACCCCCGCCATGCCCGCCGATTTTACCGCTGCCCTGGAGCGCTTCCACCTTGGCATCACCCTGCCCGTTCGCAAGGCCGATACTCCCGCCCCCTTTGCACTGGCTTTGGCGTTGGAGGGCGCAACCGTGGGGGATGACATCTGGAACAGGATAGACCCGGAAGCCACCCTCAGCCACGCCCCCGCCAGCTTTGCCTTTTCGCTGAACGGCACCGCCAGGCTGTTTGCCGACCTCTTCGACCAAACCGCCCTAACGGCCCTACGCGGCGCGCCCTTCGAGATAAGCTCGATTGATCTCAGCGCGCTCAGCCTCGATTTTGAAGGTCTTGGCCTCACAGGCGACGGCGGCGTGACCTTCGATAACCAGCGGACGGACCCGGCCTCGGGCCTGCCCGAACCTACCGGCACGCTTGATTTCTCCATCAACGGCGCCCTTGGCCTGCTGGATAAACTCGGGCAGCTTGGCATAGGCGACCCGATGATCATCATCGGGGCCAAAGGCGCGCTGGGCATGTTTGCCACCCCGGGCGACGGGCCCGACAGCTTCACCTCCCACATCGACTTCACCGATGGCGGACATATTTCAATTAACGGACAACAGGTAAAATAACATGAAACGCTTCTATCTCACCACCGCCATGGCCCTGATCGCCAGCCCCGCACTGGCCGATATTACCCCTGAAGAGCTGTGGCAAAGCTGGCAGGGGTTTGTAGCCGATTTCGGCGGCTCCCTCACCGCCGCCTCGCAAGCGCGCGAGGGCGACACGTTGGTGCTGCACGATGTCACCGTCGGCCTGAACTTCGGGTTTTTCAATCTGGAGGAAACCTTTGCCGACATGCGGATGACCGCCCAAAGCGACGGCAGCGTGGCGGTGGACACCACCACCACCTATACCATGACGGCGGACATATCGCTGGATGCCAGCCCCAGCGCGGCCATGCATATGGAAGGGTCCGGCACTTATGAAGGCGCAACCGGCGTGGTGTCCGGCACGGTGGATGATTATATCTACGAGACCACCACCGCCAAGTTCACCTCATCCATAAGCAGCACAACAGGGGCCTCGGACCTGCCCGGGGCCTCCCATGCCAGCCAGTCCATGACCATGAAAGACATAACAACCCGCCTGCACGTGGTCACCACGCCGGATAGCTATGCGATTGATTCGACCTTAACGATGGGCCGGCTCGAAAGCTCCCAGAAAACCGAATATGCGGGGCCGGAGAGCGAAACCCCCGGCACCCAGACCGTGCAAACCGTCGCAAACGGCTATAGCGGCAGCGTCACGGCCACGCTGCCCCGCCATGCCAATTGGGGCGGGCAAGGCAGCGTCCTCCCCGAGGGGCTGACAGTGGATGCGCAACTGGGCCGGGAAAGCTCCAGCATGACCCAGACCATCGACTCTACTTTCGCGAAAATGAACATGTCGGTGGAGGAAGGCGCCAGCGATTTCGGCTTTGCCATCGACGGCCGGACGGTAGCGCTTTCGGTCAATAGCACCGGCGGCGGCACCATCACCGTGAACGCCCCGCAGATGGGCCCAGCCCCCTATATCGTTTCCATCGGCAACGCAGAGTTCGCCCTCTCGCTGCCCTACCGCCCGGGTGATGCGCCGCAGGATGCGGGCTTCCGGGTGGCACTGGGCGGGGTCACCGTCAATGATACCATCTGGGCCCTGGCCGACCCGACGGGCAGCCTCAGCCACGCCCCGGCCGACTTTACCCTGGATATGCGCGCCAGCATTAACCTGTTGCTGGACTGGACCAACCCCGAAGCCCTCAAAGCCTGGCAAGGCCCGCCCGCCGTGTTGCACAGCGTAGAGCTGCGCGACTTCTTGGTCGCTCTGGAGAATGCCGAACTTTCAGGCCTGGGCGAGGTCAGCTTCAGCACCCGGGGCCCCGTGCCGATGCCAAATGGCGGCCAGTTGAACTTCTCCCTTCAGGGGGTGAATGCGCTTCTGGACAAGCTCGGCGGCCTGCCGCTGGTAGACCCGTCCCTTATTGCAGGCGCACAGGGTATGCTCGGGGTGTTTACCACCAGCACCGGCGGGCCGGACAGCCTAACCTCGCAGATCGAATTTTCCGAGGGCGGGCATGTGAGCATCAACGGCCAGCAGGTGCGCTAGCCCCGCGCCCCCTCGGCTTTAGCTTTCGGGGTAGTAAACCTCGTAAAGCGGGCCGAGGGTTTCGTTGCGGAACAGCGAGCTTACTGAGGCCCCGTTGGCGATGTTCTGAATTGCCTGCGCATAGACCGGCGCGGTGGGCACCATGCGGATCTTCTTGGCTTTCTGCACCTCTTCGGTGGCCTCGATTGAATCGGTAATCACCAGCGATTTCATGCTGGACGCCTGAATGCGCCCCACCGCCGGGCCGGAAAGCACCCCGTGGGTGATGTAGGAATGCACTTCCTTCGCGCCCTTTTCGGTGAGCAAATCAGCGGCTTTGCACAGGGTGCCGGCGGTGTCGCAGATGTCGTCCACGATGATGCACACCTTGCCCTTGACCTCGCCAATCACCGTCATCCCTTCAATCTCGCCCGGGGCATTGCGGCGCTTGTCCACAATCGCAAGCTCCGCCCCGATGCGCTGGGCCAGTTGCCGCGCGCGCTGCACACCGCCCACATCCGGCGACACCACGGTGACATCCTTCAGGTTCTTGAAATTGTGCAGCACATCGAGCGCGAAGATCGGCGAGGCGTGCAGGTTATCCACCGGAATGTCGAAAAACCCCTGAATTTGCGCGGCGTGCAGGTCCATGGTCAGGATGCGGTCAATGCCCGATTGGGTCAGCAGGTTGGCCACCAGCTTGGCGCTGATCGGGGTGCGGGCCTTGGTGCGGCGGTCTTGGCGCGCATAGCCGAAATAGGGGATCACCGCCGTAATGCGCTTGGCCGAAGAGCGCCGGAGCGCGTCGGCAATGATCATCAGCTCCATCAGGTGGTCATTGGCGGGTTTGCTGGTGGGCTGGAGGATGAACATATCCTCATCGCGCACATTTTCGTAAACTTCCACGAAAATCTCGCCATCGTTGAATTGCTCCACCCGCGCATCCACCACATTCAACGGCTGGCCCCGGTGCATTCCCATCCGCTTGACGATATTCTTGGCCAGCGTGCGGTTGGCATTGCCGGAAATCAGCTTGGGCGGGTTTGAGCTACGCATGATCGGGAACCTTTGCAAGGGCGAATCGAGATGGGCTTGGGCGCGGTGTAACAAACCCGTTGCCGCTTGCATAGGGGCTTGTTAAAGCTGGGGCGAAAAGGAGACGATATGGCGGTGGAAATGATCAACGGGCGGCGTGTGGGGGTGAGCCGCAAGGGCACGGGGGCGCCGATGCTGCTGCTCCACTGTGCGCTGGCCCACAGGGGGGCGCTGCTGCCACTGGTTGCCACCCTGCCGCCCCGCGCCTTCACCCTGTTTGACCTGCCCGGCCACGGGGAGTCCGAATTTGACCGCTCGGCAGATATGCAGGCGCAGGCGGTGGAAACAGCCGCAAGCCTGCTGGAGGCCTCGGGGCCTGCCGATGTGTTTGGCCACAGTTTCGGGGCCACGGTGGCGCTGAAACTGGCGCTGGAGCGGCCAGACCTCGTGCGCAGCCTTTGTCTCTATGAACCGGTTTATTTCTCGGTGCTGGCCAGGGGCAACCCCGCAGCCTATGCGGTCGAAGCCGAAGCGTCTTTGCCCTTCACCAAAGCCTCGATGGCGGGCGACTGGCCCGCCGCCGCGCAGGCCTTTCTGGCCCGCTGGGGCGGGGAGGATCTGGCCACCCTGCCACCAGCGCAAAGGGCCTATATCCTCAAAACCATCCCGCTGATCATGGCCAGCGAGCCTTCGATCATCGCGCCGGAAAGTGGCGAAGCGGTGCTGGCGGGACTGGGGAAGCTCACCGTGCCGACGCTGCTGCTGAAAGGGGCCGCCTCTCCCGCGGTTATTGCCGAAATCGCCGGGGTGCTGGCCCAGAACGGGCCAAGCCTGCGGCTGGAAACACTGAAAGGGGCGGGGCATATGGGGCCGCTGACACATGCGGCGGATGTGGCGGCACTGCTGGCGGGGCATATCGCCTGAAACCCTATGAAATCAGGGCGATAAATTCGTCAATTTCCGCATCCGTCGTGGCCCAGTTGCACACCAGACGCGCCGAGATCATCTCGTCATCGGGGCCGTCAAGGCTTTGATCAAACGGCCAATGGTAATATTTCGCCCCCGCTGCCTGCGCGGCGCGGTGGCCTCTGCGCGGCCAACTGGCGAACACCGCGTTGGCCTCCACAGGATGCATCAGGCTGGCCCCGGGCACCTTCAGGATGCCCTCTGCAAGGCGGTCCGCCGCCGTGTTGGCTTTGGCCGCCAGTTTCAGCCACAGGTCATCGGCCAGATAGGCCTCCATCTGGGCAGACAGGAAGCGGTGCTTGGAAAACAAATGCCCGCCCCGCTTGCGCCGCAGCTCGAATTCCCACGCGTGGTCGGGGTCAAACAGCACCACCGCTTCCACCCCCAAAAGCCCGTTTTTAGTGCCGCCAAAGCTCAGCGCGTCCACCCCCGCTTTCCACGTTAGCTCGGCAGGCGTGCAGCCAAGGCGCACCAGCGCGTTGGCAAAGCGCGCACCATCCATATGCACGGGCACGCCCTCGGCCCTGGCAATGGCGGTGAGCGCGGCGACCTCGGCGGGGCTGTAGACGGTGCCGGATTCGGTGGCATTGGTCAGGCTCAGCGCCCCCTTTTGCACCCCGTGCACCCCCACCGCACCCGTTTCCGCAATCGCCGTGCGCAGCGCCGCGGGCGGGATTTTCCCGTCCGCCCCGTCAATCAGGGTGAGCTTGCTGCCGCCCGTGTAAAACTCCGGCGCGCCGCACTCGTCGGCCTCGATATGGGCGTGGCGGTGGCAATATATGGTTTGCCACGGCTGCACCAGGGTGGCCAGCGCCAGCGCATTGGCCGCTGTGCCCGTGGCCACCAGATAAACCGCCGCCTCGGGGGCCTCGAACACCTCGCGGATTTTGTCGCGCACGCGCTCCATAATTGGATCCGTGCCGTAGGGCATGGCCGTGCCCTCATTGGCGCGCGCGATCGCCTCGATCACCTCGGGGGCCGCTGGGCCGCCATTGTCCGATGCAAAAAACATGTTCACTCCCCGATGATGTAATTCTCGATGTCGTCCATATCGACATCATATTCCGGTATCGCCCAATCCTTCACCGAAGCGCCGGCTTGCACAACCGATTCTTTATCGCCCGTCCGCAGCGGGTGCCAGTCGGGCAGGGGCGCGCCCTCAAACAGCAGGCGATACGCGCAGGTGGCGGGCATCCAGTCGGCAATATTCTCGATATTGTCGGGCGCCAGAATAACGCAATCTTTCACGATTTGCTTGCGCAATGGATAGTTGCCGCACTGGCAGGTTTTGGTGTCGAGCAACCGGCAGGCCACATTGGTGTAGTAATACTGGCCGCTCTCCTCGTCCTCCAGCTTGATCAGGCAGCAATTGCCGCAGCCATCGCACAGCGCCTCCCATTCTTCGCGGGTCATCTCCTCCATCGGAACGGTTTCCCAAAAACGCTCACGCATTTTTCAGGATTTCACGGCTGATCTCGCAATCCTTGTGCATTTGCTCGATCAGTGCATCCAAACTGTCAAATTTCAGCTCCGGGCGTTGAAAAGAGACAAGAGCCACCGAGACCTCGGCCCCGTAAAGATCGCCCTCGAAGTCAAAAACATAGGTTTCCAGGTTGGGGCTGTTGCGCCCGAATGTGGGGCGAATGCCAAGGCTGGCCGCGCCGTGATAATGGCCCTTGTGCGGGCCGGTGAGCACGTCAAACTCCACCGCATAAACCCCGAGGCGCGGCAGGTGCAGCCCCTCCACCGAGATATTCGCGGTGGGAAAGCCAAGCTCCCTCCCGCGCTGGTCGCCCTGTTCCACCACCCCGTCAATCCGGTGCCAGTGGCCCAGCATCTTGGCGGCCTCTTCCGGCTGGCCCGCCGCCAGCGCCGCGCGGATGGCGGTTGAGGAATAGGGGCCGTTCTCGCCCGAAATCAGCGGGGCCACCGAGACGCTGAACCCCTGCGCCGGCCCGTGTTTCTGCAGAAAATCCACATCGCCCCCGCGCCCCTTGCCAAAGCGGAAATCCGCGCCCACCGCGAGATGGGAAATGCCCAGCCCCGCGCCCAGCACATCACGGGTGAACTCCAGTGCCGAGAGGCTGGAGAGCGCCTTGTCAAAGGGCAGGTCATAGAGCACCTCAACCCCGATTTTGGCGAGCCTGTGGCGCTTGGCAGCCTTGTTCATCAGCCGGAACGGCGGGGCATCCGGCGCAAAAAAACTGCGCGGGTGAGGCTCGAACGACACCACCCCCAGGGGCGCCCCTTCGCGGCGGGCCAGATCAATCACCGAACGGTGCCCCAGATGCACCCCGTCAAAATTGCCCATCGCCACCGAGGCCCCGCGCAGCGGGATGTCGGTATACCGCTCGAAAATCTGCATATCGCCCCCTTAAGCGCGGCGGGGAGCCAGCACCAGCGCCTTCCCCCTGATCACCACTGTATCGCCCACCCGGCAGATGCAATCAAGCCCCACGCGGCGGGTCTGGGTGTCGATTTCACAGATCGTCACCTCGGCGCGCACCACATCACCCGGGCGCACGGGGGCGGTGAATATCAGGTCTTGCTTCAGGTAAATCGTGCCATGGCCGGGAAGCTGCTCGCCGATCACCGCCGAAATCAGCCCCGCGCCGATCATGCCATGGGCAATGCGGCCCTTGAACGGCGTGCCCGCGGCATATTCCTCATCCATATGGATGGGGTTGTGGTCACTGGAGAGCGCCGCAAAGGCGTGGATCACCGCATCGTCGATCTGCTTCTCCAGAAAGCGGCTCATGCCGATGTCCAGCTCGTCCACGTAAAGCGTGCCCACCGGGTGATCGTGCCCGCGCATCGCCTAAACCTTCAGCTTCGGGATGATCTGCTTTTTGCGCGAAACGACGCCTTGCAGCAGCACCGTGTCGCCCTCGGCCCTGACCCCGAAGGATTTCTCGGCAATGGCTTTTACCGTGGCATTGGGCAGCAGCAGGGTCGAGGCCTCGTTCAGAATATCGACCACAAACAGCAGCACCTCGTCCACCCCGTCCTCGGCGGCGACGGCCTCCATGCTGGCAATCAGACTGGCCTTGCGGTCCATCACCACCTGCGGCGCGGTGGTTTCCAGCACCGAAACGCGCAGCTTTTGGCCGCCCACCTCGAATTTCTTCGAGTCCAGCCGCAGCAATTCGGCATCGCTGAAATGGGAAATATCGGACTTGGCGGCGAACATTTCAGCTGCATAGGCCGGAATGTCCAGCCCCAGCTCTTTGGCCAGCTTATGGGCCAGCGACACATCGCGCGGCGTGGTGGTGGGGGAGCGGAACTCCAGCGTGTCCGAGAGGATGCAGCTCACCACAAGGCCCTTGATCGCCTCCGGCATGGCCTCCACCGCTTTGCTTGGCAGAATGCCCATCATCACGGTGGCGGTGCTGGCCACGGGGCGGATGGTGATATTGATCGGGCCTTTGGTGGAAAGGCCGCCTGCCAGCGCGTGGTGGTCGATCACTTGCCGGATGTCGGCGTCAGAGATATTGGGGAACAACTCGGCGGGGTTGTTTGTGTCAACAATCACAACTTTCTCGCCCGCCTCAACACCGCTGAGGATTTCGGGAGTCTCGAAGCCCCAGCGGCTGAGAACAAAACCGGCTTCGGTGTTGGGCTCACCCAGCACATAGGCCGTGGCGGGCTTGTCCTTGATTTCGTTAAGATACCACGCCCAAATCAGGGCGGAGGCGGTGGCGTCGGTATCGGGGGCCTGATGGCCGAAGATTTTGATCATGGGGCTGCCTTTGCTGCGCTGCAATATATGAGGGGATATATAGGCGCGTGGAAAGGCTTTGTCACCCTTTTTGCAAAAACGGTTTG